>NZ_JBSAXF010000017.1:0-129634 GCF_053427845.1 Burkholderia sp. AW49-1
TTTTTCTTTGCGCGGCCACCGCGTGGGCCGGTCGACCGCAAGCGAGCATGAAAAAGAAAAAGGCCGCTCCGGGGAGCGACCTTTGCGTGGGCGATCGTCGCCGACGTTACTGGATCTTCGCCTGCTGGCGCAGGCCTTCCTCGAACGCCTGCAGCTTCTGCTGCACGAGCTGCTGCGCGATCTGCGCCTTCACCTGGTCGAACGGCGGCGGGGCGATGTCGCGGACGTCGTCGACACGAATGATGTGCCAGCCGAACTGCGTCTTCACCGGCGCGTCGGTCATCTGGCCTTTCTGGAGCTTCTGCGCGGCGGCCGCGAATTCCGGCACGTACGCCTTCGGATCGGACCAGTCGAGGTCGCCGCCGTTCTTGCCCGAGCCCGGATCCTTCGAGTATTGCTTTGCCAGATCCTCGAACTTCGCGCCGGCCTTGATCTTCGCGATCAGATCCTTCGCCTGCTGCTCGCTGTCGACGAGGATGTGGTGCAGGTGATACTCGCGGTTGCCGCCGGCACCCTTCACCAGATCGTCATAGCGCGCCTTCACTTCCGCGTCGGTCGGCTGGTTCTTCTTCAGGAAGCTCTCGATCATCGAGCGCAGCACGACCGTCTGTTGCGCGACGGCGACCTGCGCCTTCACGTCCGGACGGTTCGGGATGCCTTCGCGGATCGCTTCCTGCATCAGGATTTCGCGGTTCACGAGTTCCTGGCGCACGGCTTGTTGCAGCTGCGGGCTGTCGGTCTGGCCTTGCTGGACGAGCTGCGCGACCATCGCATCGGCTCGCGACTTCGGAATCGGCGTGCCGTTGACGACGGCGATGTTCTGGGCGAATGCCGGTGCCGCTGCGAATGCAGCCGCCGCGACCCACAGGCGGGGGGATTTCAGGATCATCGGGAATTCCTGTTGAGACTAGATTGAAGATTCGTTGAATTCTTCGGGCGTATAAGCCACGATCGCGAGCGCGTGAATGCCGCGCTGCATCGCATCAGCGAGCGCATCATACACCAGCCGGTGCCGCGCGACGCGCGGCTTGCCCGCGAAGGCGGGCGACACGATCGTCACCGTGTAGTGGCCGCCCGCGGCCGCGCCGGCGTGGCCGGCGTGCTGCGCGCTGTCGTCACGCACGTCGAGCGACAGCGGTGCGAGCGAAGCGGTGAGGCGCGCCTCGATCAGTGCGATGCGCTCGTCGGGCGAGGCGTTCAGGAAAGCGTCGGTCATGTCATTCGTCCTTCATGTACTTCGTGAGCCACAGGCTCTGCAGGATAATGAACACGACCATCGCGCCCGTCGTGCCGAACAGCTTGAAGTTCACCCACTGCGATTCGGTGAAGTTGTGCACCACGTACAGGTTCGCGACGCCGAGCACCGCGAAGAACAGCGCCCACGCGACGTTCAGCTTGTCCCACACGGGGTGCGGCAGCGTGAGCTGCTTGCCCATCATCTTCTCGATCAGGTTGTTGCCGAACGCATAGCGTGCGGCGAGCAGCCCGATCGCAAACAGCCAGTACAGCACAGTCGGTTTCCATTGAATGAATTTCTCGTCATGCAGGACGAGGGTGGCGCCACCGAAGACGACGATCACGCCGAGACTGACCCACAGCATCGTGTCGACCTTCCGGTGCCGGAAGGCCACCCACGCGACCTGGGCCAGTGTCGCGACGATCGCGACGGCGGTGGCGGTGAAGATGCCCCAGACCTTGAAGGCGGCGAAAAACAGGATGATCGGAAACAGATCGAACAGGAATTTCATGGCGCTCGCAGCTGCGTGAAAGGCCGCATCGCGCGGCCGTTCACCGTTGTGGGGACCCGCCAGGCGTCACCGTCCGGGATCGGGGCAGCCGGAAAGGCTGTCCGACCGATTCGTCCGGTGCCGCTCATTCGTTTTCGGGTCGGGACTCGAAGTTTAACGCAGCCGAATTGATGCAGTACCGCAAACCGGTCTTGTCGCGCGGTCCGTCCTCGAACACGTGGCCGAGATGCGCGCCGCAATGGTTGCAGCGAACCTCGACGCGCACCATGCCGTGCGAGCGGTCGATCTTCTCGTCGATCACCTCGCCGTTGAGCGGCTTGAAGTAGCTGGGCCAACCGCAGCCCGAATGGAACTTGGCGCCGGATTCGAACAGCGGCGTGCTGCAGACGACGCATTTGTAGATGCCGGCGTCCTCGGTGTCGGTGTATTCGCCGGTGAAGGCGCGCTCGGTCGCCGCATGCTGCGTGACCTCGTACTGCATCGGCGTGAGTCGGCGGCGCAGTTCGGCGTCGTCCTTCTGGTACGGGAAGGTCTTGTCGTCGGATTCGTGTGACATGTGGGTGTTCTCCTGATCGGTCGGTCGGGTCGTGCGGGTCACGACGAGCAGCTCACTTCGAGCGACCCGGCCCAGTCGGGCGGCAATGCCGCATACGTTTCGTGTTCCGGTTGTTCGTCGAATGGGCGGCGCAGCACTTGCGCGAGTCGCTCGACTTCGGAAAAATCCTTTTCCTTCGCGCGCCGGATCGCGACTTCGGCCAAATGATTGCGCAGCACGTATTTCGGGTTCACGCGATTCATCGCGGCCGCGCGGGCCGCGTCGTCGCGCGTTTCCTCGGACAGCCGTGCGCGATAGAGGTTCGCCCACGCGTCGAATGCGTCGCGATCGATGAACAGGTCGCGCACCGGCGCGTCGCGGCTCGCGTCGTGCTTCGACAACTGCGCGAGCCGGCGGAACGTCAACGTGAAGTCCGCATGGCTCGCGTGCATCGTTTCGAGCAGCTTGTTCGCGAGCTCGGCGTCGTTCTCGCGCTCGAGCTCGAGGCCGAGCTTCGCGCGCATCGCGCGTTCGAGCGCGGGGCCGAAGCGTTCGGGAAACTTCGCGAGCACGGCCTGCGCGTCGTCGACCGCACGCTCGGCGCGCGCATCGTCGTCGGCGATCCCGTGCTGCAGCCCGATCAACGGCAGCAGCGCCTGCGCGAGGCAGTAGCAGTTCCAGTGCGCGATGCGCGGCTGCATCCGGTACGCGTAGCGGCCGCTCGTGTCGGAGTGGTTGCAGATGTGGTTCGCGTCGAACGCGTCGACGAAGCCGAACGGGCCGTAGTCGATCGTCACGCCGAGGATCGACATGTTGTCGGTATTCATCACGCCGTGGCAGAAGCCGACCGCTTGCCACTGCGCGACGAGGTCGGCCGTGCGCAGCATTGCGGCCTCGAGCAGCGCGAGGTACGGATCGTCGGCGTCGCGACATGCCGGATAGAAGCGGTCGATCACATGATCGGCGAGCTGGCGCAGCAGGTCGGGGCGATCGTTCGAGAAGAAATGTTCGAAGTGGCCGAAGCGCACGAAGCTCTCCGAAACACGCGTGACGACAGCCGACGTCTCGATCTCCTCGCGCACCACCGGCTGGTCGGAGCCGATGACCGTGAGCGCGCGGGTGGTCGGGATGCCGAGATGATGCATGGCTTCCGAACACAGGAATTCGCGGATCGACGAACGCAGCACCGCGCGGCCGTCGCCCATCCGCGAATACGGCGTGCGGCCGCCACCCTTGATCTGCAGTTCGTAGCGCTGGCCGTCCGTGCCGGGGAGTTCGCCGATCGTCAGCGCGCGGCCGTCGCCGAGCTGGCCGGCCCACACGCCGAACTGGTGACCGGAATACACCGACGCATACGGCATCGCACTCGCGGGCCAGTCGCGCGTCGGGTTGCCGGTGAACAGCTCGGCGAACCCGGGCTGCCGGTCGAGCGACACCGGCAGGCCGAGCAGGTGGGCGACTTCGTCGGAAAAGCCGACGACGTACGGCGCGGGCAACGGCGCGGCCGGCAGCCGCGTATGAAACGCGTCGCCGAGCGTGACGAACGCGCCTGTGGCCGGCGCGCCGAGCGTCGCGGCGAGGTCGGGGAGAGTGTCAGCCGGATCGGCTTCGCTTCGGGAAAACGACATGTTGAGCGCCTCTGGGTAAGCCGATATTGTAAGGCGGCGCCGCGCCGCCCGCATGGCGGCCCGCGCGCCTTGCGCCAGGCCTGTCCGGGCCGCGGACGGGGTCAAGCGGGCGCACCGTTTCGAGGCTGGTCACCGATTCGCGTCCTTCCGGGAGAACAAGACGATGGGTAAGCCGTTGCTGGGCCAGATGATGGACATGCCGTTGCTCGTGTCGTCGCTGATCGCGCACGCCGCGCGCCATGCGGGCGACACGGAGATCGTGTCGAGGCGCGTGGAAGGCGACCTGCATCGCTACACGTACCGCGACTGCGAGCAGCGCGCGAAACGGCTCGCGCAGGCGCTCGCGCGGCTCGGCGTCGAATCGGGCGATCGTGTCGGCACGCTGGCCTGGAACGGCTACCGTCATCTGGAGGCGTACTACGGGATCGGCGGGATGGGCGCGGTGTGCCATACGATCAACCCGCGTCTCTTTCCCGAGCAGATCGCCTACATCGTCAATCACGCGGAAGACCGCTACGTCTGCTTCGACATCAATTTCGCGCCGCTCGTCGACGCGATCGCGCCGCAATGTCCGCACGTGAAAGGCTGGATCGCGATGACCGACGCCGCGCACCTGCCGTCCGGCGCGACGCCGTTCCTGTGCTACGAAACGCTCGTCGACGCCGAGGATGGCCGCTACGACTGGCCGCGTCTCGACGAATTGCAGGCGTCCGGCCTGTGCTACACGTCGGGCACGACCGGCAACCCGAAGGGCGTGCTGTATTCGCATCGATCGACGGTCCTGCACGCATACGGCGCCGCGCTGCCCGACGCGATGAACCTGTCGGCGCTCGACGCCGTGCTGCCCGTCGTGCCGATGTTCCACGTGAACGCGTGGGGGCTGCCGTATGCGGTGCCGCTCACGGGCGGCAAGCTCGTGCTGCCCGGCAAGGATCTCGACGGCAAGTCGCTGTACGAACTGATGGAGGCCGAACGCGTGACGTTCTCCGCCGGCGTGCCGACCGTGTGGCTCGGGCTGCTGAACTACATGCGCGAGGCCGGCGTGCGTTTCTCCACGCTGAACCGCACGGTGATCGGTGGCTCCGCCTGCCCGCCCGCGATGCTCCGCACGTTCGAGGACGAATACGGCGTGCGCGTGATCCACGCGTGGGGGATGACGGAGCTGTCGCCGCTCGGCACGCTCGCGACGCTGAACTGGGCGCAGTCGCAACGTCCGCTCGACGCGCAGCGCAGGTTGCTCGAGAAGCAGGGGCGCGTGATCTGCGGTGTCGACATGCGGATCGTCGGCGACGACGGCAACGAATTGCCCTGGGACGGCGTCGCGTTCGGTGAATTGCAGGTGCGCGGGCCGTGGGTGATCGATCGCTACTTCAGGAGCGATACGTCGCCGCTGTCGGACGGCTGGTTCCCGACCGGCGACGTCGCGACGATCGACCCCGACGGCTTCCTGCAGATCACCGACCGCAGCAAGGACGTGATCAAGTCCGGCGGCGAGTGGATCAGCTCGATCGACATCGAGAACGTCGCGATCGCGCACCCGGGTGTCGCCGAAGCCGCCTGCATCGCGTGCGCGCACCCGAAATGGACCGAGCGTCCGCTGCTCGTCGTGGTGCCGCGCGAAGGGGCGAACCTCACGCGCGACGCGCTGCTCGCGTTTTACGAGGGCAAGGTCGCGAAGTGGTGGGTGCCCGACGACGTCGTGTTCGTCGAATCGCTGCCGCACACCGCGACCGGCAAGCTGCAGAAGCTGAAGCTGCGCGAGACGTTCCGCAACTACGTGCTGCCGACGGCGGTCGGCGAGCCGTAAGCCGCGGCCGGCGACGGCCCCCCGCGCGGTCTCCCGATCCGGCCCCCGGATCGGGAAAAAATCAAATTGAACGACCGTGCTTTTTTGTTGTATGCTGCCTCCGTTCGATCCGGACATGCGGCCGTTCGACCGCGCACAATGAAGCGCAGCCACCCCGGCGCGCGATGCATGGAGGCAGGCAGATGGCAGTGGATTACTCGACTCGCGACGGCGTGGCCGTCATCTCCCTCAACAATCCGCCCGTCAACGGGCTCGGCCTGTCGACACGCCAGGGCGTCATGGACGCGCTCGATCGCGCCGCGCAGGATCCGTCGGTCACGGCGATCGTGCTGACCGGCGCGGGCCGTGCGTTCTCCGGCGGCGCCGACATCACCGAATTCAATACCCCGAAGGCCCTGCAGGAACCGACGCTGCACACCGTGATCCGCGCGGTGGAGGCGAGCGCGAAACCGGTCGTCGCGGCCCTGCACAGCGTCGTGATGGGCGGCGGCCTGGAGCTCGCGCTCGGCGCGCACTATCGCGTCGCGGCGCCCGGTGCGCAGGTCGCGCTGCCCGAAGTGAAGCTCGGCCTGCTGCCGGGTGCGGGCGGCACGCAACGCCTGCCGCGTGCAGTGGGCCTCGAAACCGCGCTGAACATGATCGTGTCGGGCGCGCCGGTGCCGTCGGAGCAGCTCGCGACGAGCGGGTTGTTCGACGAGATGGCCGATGGCGACCTGCTCGACGCGGCCGTCGCGTTCGCGCGCAAGGTCGGCGCGCGGCAGGGGCCGCATCCGCGCGTGTGCGATCGCAGGATCGTCCACGAGAATGCGGCGGGCTTCATCCAGTTCGCGCGCAATTCCGCGCGGGCCGCCGCGCCGAACTTCCCCGCGCCGCACAAGTGCATCGATGCGATCGAGGCCGGCGTGCTGAACGGCTTCGACAAGGGCAGCGTCGCCGAGCGCGACGGTTTCGTCGCGCTGATGATGACGCCGGAAAGCCGCGCGCTGCGCCATGCATTCTTCGGCGAGCGGGCGGCGAGCAAGATTCCCGACGTGCCGGCCGATACGCCCGTGCGCGAGATTCGCCGCGTCGGCGTGATCGGCGCGGGCACGATGGGCGGCGGGATCGCGATGAACTTCATCAACGCGGGCCTGCCCGTCACGCTGCTCGAGACGAAGCAGGACGCGCTCGACCGTGGGCTCGCCACGATCCGCAAGAACTACGACGCGCAGGTGAAGAAGGGCAAGCTCACGCAGCAGAAGCTCGACGCGCGCATGGCGCTGATCACGCCGACGCTGTCCTACGACGACCTGAAGGATGCGGACCTGATCGTCGAGGCCGTGTTCGAGGAGCTCGGCGTGAAGGCGCAGGTGTTCGGCCAGCTCGATGCGGTGGCGAAGCCCGGTGCGATCCTCGCGTCGAACACGTCGACGCTCGACGTCGACAAGATCGCCGCGTTCACGAAGCGGCCGCACGACGTGGTCGGCATGCACTTCTTCAGCCCGGCGAACGTGATGAAGCTGCTCGAAGTCGTGCGCGGCGCGCAGACCGCGAAGGACGTGCTTGCCACCGTGATGGCGGTGGCGAAGAAGATCCGCAAGACGGCGGTCGTGTCGGGTGTGTGCGACGGCTTCATCGGCAACCGGATGATCGAGCAGTACATCCGCCAGGCACTCTTCATGCTCGAGGAAGGCGCGCTGCCCGCGCAGGTCGATCGCGCGATCGAGAAGTTCGGTTTCGCGATGGGCCCGTTCCGGATGAGCGATCTCGCCGGCAACGACATCGGCTGGGCGATCCGCAAGCGCCGCTATGTCGAGCAGCCCGACCTGCATTACTCGAAGATCGCCGACCGCCTGTGCGAACAGGGCCGCTTCGGCCAGAAGACGGGCGGCGGCTGGTACGACTACGTGCCGGGCGAGCGCAAGGCGAAGCCGTCGGCGCTCGTCGACGAGATGGTCGTCGCGTATTCGAAGGAGCGCGGCGTGGAGCGGCGCAAGATCGGCGATGACGAGATCGTCGAGCGGCTCGTGTTCGCGCTCGTCAACGAAGGCGCGAAGATTCTCGAGGAGAAGATCGCGTCGAAGGCGTCCGACATCGACATGGTCTATCTGACCGGCTACGGCTTCCCGCTGTGGCGTGGCGGCCCGATGCTGTATGCGGACATGGTCGGCCTCTACAACGTCGAGCGCGCGATCCGCCGCTATGCGGCCGCGCCGAACGGCGACGCGTGGCAGCTCGCGCCGTCGATCGTCGAACTGGCGAAGACCGGACGCGGGTTCAACGGCTGACGCCGGACTTGACGGCGCGACCGGGCTTGCAAGGAGAAACGCAATGAAACGCACTGACGACGTGTTGCTCGTGATCGACGTGCAGTACGACTTCATGCCGGGCGGCGCACTCGCGGTGCCGGACGGCGACGCGGTCGTGCCGGTGATCAACGCGCTCGCGCGACGCTTCGACCAGGTCGTGCTGACGCAGGACTGGCACCCGCGCGACCACGTGTCGTTCGCGGCGAATCACCCGGGGCGCGAGCCGTTCTCGACACTCGCACTGCCGTACGGCGAGCAGGTGCTGTGGCCCGTGCATTGCGTGCAGGACACCGAAGGGGCGGCGCTGCATCGCGACCTCGACATCCCGCATGCGAGGCTCGTGATCCGCAAGGGCGGCGACGCGCAGGTCGACAGCTATTCCGCGTTCGTCGAAGCCGACCGCACGACGCGCACGGGGCTGGCCGGCTATCTGCGCGAGCTCGGCGCGAAACGCGTGTGGTGCTGCGGGCTCGCGACCGACTATTGCGTCGCGTGGTCCGCGCTCGATGCGCGCGCGGCCGGCTTCGAGGCCGCCGTGATCAACGATGCGTGCCGTGCGATCGACCTGAACGGGTCGCTCGCGCACGCATGGCAACAGATGCAGGCGGCGGGCGTCGCGCACGTGACGTCCGCGGGCGCGCGCCCGACGGCGTAGCGCATTCCCATCCGATTCAGGACAGCAGGACCGAAGGAGACTCGCATGACCGAAGCCGTAATCGTATCGACCGCACGCACGCCGCTCGCGAAATCGTGGCGTGGCGCATTCAACATGACGCACGGCGCGACGCTCGGCGGCCACGTGGTCGCGGCCGCGCTCGAACGCGCGAAGCTGGACCCCGCGCGCATCGAGGACGTGATCATGGGCTGCGCGAATCCCGAAGGCGCGACCGGCGCGAACATCGCGCGGCAGATCGCGCTGCGCGCCGGGCTGCCGGTGAGCGTGCCGGGGATGACGGTGAACCGTTTCTGCTCGTCCGGGCTGCAGACCATCGCGCTCGCCGCGCAGCGGATCATCGCGGGCGAGGGCGACGTGTATGTCGCGGGCGGCGTCGAATCGATCTCGTGCGTGCAGAACGAGATGAATCGGCACATGATCCAGGAGGGCTGGCTCGTCGAGCACAAGCCCGAGATCTACTGGAACATGCTTCAGACTGCCGAGAACGTCGCGAAGCGCTACGGAATCTCGAAGGAGCGGCAGGACGAGTACGGCGTGCGGTCGCAATTGCGGGCCGCGGCCGCGCAGGAAGCCGGGCGCTTCAACGACGAGATCGTGCCGATCACCGTACGCGCGGGCATCGCCGACAAGGCGACGGGCCGGTTGTTCACGCAGGACGTGACGGTGTCGGTCGACGAAGGCATCCGGCCCGACACGACGCTCGAAGGCGTGTCGAAGATCCGTTCGGCCGTGCCGGGCGGCGTGATCACCGCGGGCAACGCGAGCCAGTTCTCGGACGGCGCGTCGGCGTGCGTGGTGATGAACGCGGATGTCGCACAGCGCGAAGGGCTGCAGCCGCTCGGCGTGTTCCGGGGTTTCGCGGTCGCCGGTTGCGAGCCGGACGAAATGGGCATCGGCCCGGTGTTCGCGGTGCCCAAGCTGCTGAAGCAGGCGGGGCTGAAGGTCGACGACATCGGCCTGTGGGAACTGAACGAAGCGTTCGCGGTACAGGTGCTGTACTGCCGCGATACGCTCGGGATTCCTGACGACCGCCTGAACGTGAACGGCGGCGCGATCGCGGTCGGCCATCCGTACGGCGTGTCGGGTGCGCGCCTGACGGGGCATGCGCTGATCGAAGGCAAGCGGCGCGGCGTGAAATACGTGGTCGTCACGATGTGCATCGGCGGCGGGCAGGGCGCCGCCGGCCTGTTCGAAATCGTCTGATTTTTTTGCATGCCGGCCGACGGCCGCCGCTTGCGCCGACGCAAGCCGCGGCCGTCGAATGCGATTCGAAAGGATCGGGAAGCAAACGGTGCCGGTTCGATGCTGCCGTTTCCCCTTACTTGTCAAACGAATTGCCGCACCTATACTTGCTCTGACATTTGCCTTTCGGCGGGATGGGGCAACGCGTGCATCGCACCGACGCACGCGATGCGTTTCCGGTAGCCGGCGCAGTCGATGCATCGCGCGTGTCCGGCACCGTGAACGTTCGAACCACGCAGCAGACCGAACGGGGACCGAATTGAGCACGACCTATGCAGCCGGGGAACCGCCGCGCGTCGTCAGCGCGGCCGCGAGGCTCTATGCGAAATGCCTGCTGGTCGGCTTCGCATTGCTGCCAGCCTATCTGATTGCCTATCTGTGGTTCTTCAGCGACCCGCACGTCGTGTTCGAGAGCCACGCCTTCCATGAAATCGCGATCGCGGCCGCGACCCTCGAGGGTGCGTTCGTCACCTACGTGACATGGGTGTGCTATCGGTCGTCCGGCGAGCCGCTGCTGCGCTGGCTGACACTCGGCTTTCTGGGCTTCGCGATAATCTATGCGATGCACGGCGCGTTCACCGGGATGGCGCATCACAACATCTGGCTGTTCCTGCTGTACGGGCCCGCATCGCGCCTCGTGATGTCGATCCTGCTGCTGACGGGCCTGCTGTCGTATTCGCAGCCGCCCGATCGGTTCGAGAAGCGTACGCGCGCGCGAACGTGGCTGCCGTGGATCGGGTTGTTCCTGGTCATCAACGTAACGGTGGCGTACATCGCGTATTCGCCGGTCGCCGGTGCGCTGGGCACGCGGCTGTCGATGGAAGGCGGCGCGCTGGTGTTTTCGCTGCTCAACGTCGGCGTGCTGCTCGCGCGGCGCATCCGTTCGCCGCTGATGGTGATCTACGGCGTGTCGATCATGGCGTTCGCGCTGTCGTCGCTCGCGTTCATCCTCGGCAAGCCCTGGAACCACATGTGGTGGCTCGCGCATGCGATCTTCGCGGGTGGGTTCTTCCTGCTCAGCTACGGCGTCGTGCAGGCGCTGCAGACGACGCGCTCGTTCTCGGCGATCTACAGCCAGGAAGACCTGATGAGCCGGCTGTCGGAATCGATGGCGCGCACCGAGAGTGCGCTGCAGGAATTGCGGCGCACGAACCAGAAGCTCGAATACATGGCCGCGACCGATCCGATGACGGGCGCGTCGAACCGCCGCCAGTTCATCGCGCAGGTCGAGCGCGAGATCGTGCGCGCGGAGCGCGACGGCACGCCGTTTTGCCTGCTCGCGCTCGATCTCGACAACTTCAAGAACATCAACGACGCGTACGGGCACCAGATCGGCGACGAGGTGCTGCGCGGCGTCGTGCGCCAGTGTCTCGAGGCGATTCGTCCGGCCGGTGCGCTCGCGCGGGTCGGCGGCGAGGAATTCATGGCGCTGTTGCCCGAGATGCCGCTCGAAGGCGCGCGCATGACGGCCGAGCGCGTGCGTTCGTCGATCGCGAGTTCGCCGTTCGGGCTGGATTTCAAGCGCGTGCAGGTGACGGTCAGCGTCGGCGTCGCGCAGTACGGTGTCGACGGGAGCACGGTCGATGCATTGCTGCGGGCGGTCGATGAACGGCTGTACCAGGCGAAGCGCGACGGGCGCAATCGCGTGGTCGCGCACTGACGAGCGGCCGTCGCGCATTCGACTACGTAGTGCGCGCGGCCGCAACATGATGGCGCGACGCGAGGCAGGTCCGTCTCGCACGCACCCGAAATGAAGCCCCGCACGAGCATGAGTGTGCGGGGCTTTCGTTTCACTGGCGCATCGGCTAGCGCGACGCGATGGCCGCCGCACGCTCCGGCTGCGCGTCCTGCATCCGCTGCGACGCCTGCCACCAGTACTTGCCCGCGCGCAGTTGCGGATCGCGGATCGCGAGATACGTCGTGCTCCACAGCTGTGCCGCGTTGGCCTCGGTTGCATCCGCGCTGCGGGTGCCGAATGCATCGGTCTGGTAGCGGCCGTTCACGTACGACCAGGTCCACATTTCCGACGTGCGCATGTCGCGTCCGTTCGAGATCACCTGCCAGATCGTCTGCCGGGCCTGCGTCAGCAGCGTGCGCGTCGTGTCCGACAGATCCTGGCGCGCGAGCTGGCGGTCGAGCCCGGCGACCCACATCGCCTGCTGCCACGACCAGATCACCGTGCCGTGATACGCGGAACTCGTGAATTTGGGCCACAGCGCCTGGTTCGCATACGCGGGGTTCGCGATCAACATCCCGACGTCGGTGACGAGCCCGGTCGGGAATGGCCGCGTGACGTCGGCGACGATCCGCTGAAGCTGGTCGTCCGGCGGCGTGCCGAACAGCAGCGCGAAGCCGCCGTCGGAATTCATCACCGGGATCGGCGCGCCTTGCTGGTCGAGCGACAGCGCGTAGAACGTCAGCGGCGCGCTCGGCGCGGTGCCGGCCGGCACACCGGCAGACGGCGCATAGGCCGATACGTCGGTCGCCGCCTGCGCGGCCGGCACGCTCACCTGGAACAGCGGCGGCGCCTGCTGCTCCCAGATGGCCGCTTCGGTTGCCGTGTTCGCGAGCGTCGCACGTTGTCCGGCGTCCAGGTAAGGATCGAGCAGGCCGCGCGCGAGGAACGCATTCGCCGCGCGCAGCGCGGCGGGCACGAGCACCGCATTCACGTCGTACGGATAGACGCCGCCGCCGAGCCCGTCGGTGCTGTCGCGCCAGTTGCCGACGATCTCGCCGGGCCGCAGGTGGATCAGGTGCGCGACCGACGGCTGCTGGGCGAACGGCTGCGCGGTCGCCGCGACGTGCAGCAGGTTGACGACGAGCCGGCTGCCGTTCGTCTGGCCGTCGCTGCCGCGTTGCGCGAGATAGGCGGCCGCGCGCGCCTGGCCGCGCGTGTCGTCGATCAGCCAGGCCGCCGCGATCGGCGCGAGCAGGTAGTCGCTGTCGATCATCTTGTAATCGTAGGTCGGCGTAGCGTCGTTCGGCCGGCCGTGCTTCGCGTTGTCGACCAGCGCGAATTCGCCGATGCCTTCCTCGTGCGCGACCTTGCCGTCGTTCGACAGGCGACTCAGCACCGACGTGAGCCCGGCCTCGACCGCCGCGGGCTCGAGCACCGGCATCAGCATGCGCACCGAGATCAGCGTGTCGCGGCCGAAGTAGGTGTCGTATTGCCACGAGCCGGCCAGCAGCTTGTCGTGGAAACTCAGGAATTCGAGCACGTTCTGGCTGACCGGGTCGGGATTCACGGACGGCGCGAGCAGGTCCGCGCGCAGGATCGGCGACAGCGGCGTCTCGCCCGACAGCGCGTCGACGTGCAGTTTCAGCGTACGGGCGCCGGCCGCCGCGCGCAGCACGAGCTTGCCGCCCGCAGCCGTCGCGATGCTGCCGCCGTCGCGCAGCGTGATGCGCAGCATCTGGCCGGGCGCGCCGTCGATCCGGTCGCGCTGCCATTGCGCGGCGCTGCCCTGGGCCGTCGGGGCGGTGACGATCTCCGGCGGAATCGTCGCGCCACCGTTGAAGTCGCGCAGGAAGCGCACGCTGCCGAGCAGGCCCTGGCGGATCGTCAGCGTGTCGGTGTCGACCGACACGTCGGCGCCGATGCCGTACAGCGCGCGACCGTGCGTGTCGGGCGCCGACAGCGCGGACGGCGACGTGTCGAGGCTCCAGTTCACCGGCTGAGCGACGTCGTCGAACCACAGACCGGTGCCGCTGTTGCCGGCCGGAAACACCACGAGCAGACGCGGTTTCGTCGACGAGCGCACCAGCAGGTGCGCGGCGACCTTGTCCTGCCGGTAGAACGCATTGATCTGCCCGCCGGCGTCCATGCGGAACGACAGTGCGGCGCTGTTCGACGGCGTACCGCTCGACTGGACGTCATCGTCGTTGCAGGCGGCGAGCAGGCCAGCGCAGACGAATCCGAGACACAGCGATTTCGCGAAGCGGTGCATCTTCATGACGACCCTCCTGATGCATGTGATTTTTATCGGAATGCTTGAATGAGCGGACGGCTTGATCTGCGTTGTTCTGCGTCGCGGGCATTCTGAAAATGCCCGGGATTAATCGCTGCGTGATGCTCGGGAGGCGAATTGAACGGCATTAATCGAGTGGACGATCAATGCCGAAAAATGAAGGCAAAAGAACGCGCCTCCCGTTTTGATGCGGGTGTAGTCACTGGAGAACGCTTTCGCGCAGGCGAAGGGCGATGTTCGTGCGGTATCGAATTGATCAGACGAAACACGTTGTATGGGATTCTAAATTTCGATGAAAGTCGAAGTCAATGACGTTTTATGGATTTTCGAATCTTTAATCGTCGGTTCGATCGTAACTATTACTCGTTAAATCGGTAAAAGGTGCGACTGTGAAAATGTGAATAACCAATCCGGATAACGATCGATCAAGTGGTCGGCAATGGCGCTTCAATCCGGCGATTGGGAGCATGGAGCCAGGCGATTAGGCTGAGCAATGCGAGTTCCTGCCGTTCGGCCGGAGACGGACGCAATTGCCGCCGCCGGACAACCGATGCGGGCTGGCCGCCGCATGATCACACCATCGTCGTCGTCAAGTTTGGTAGGCTTGGTGCCTGCCGCCGTTTCCCGGATCGCGTCGTCGAATGTCGATGCGGTGAAAAATCGCGTATCGTCGTCGGAACGACCGGACGACGGTCGATATTCGACTCGTTTCGTCCCGGCCCGCCCGCGCCCGCGGGCAAACGGCGCAGACCGACAACAGACGGGGTGCGTTGCCCGCCGCCCCAGCGGCGCGCCGGCAGCACGCACGCCAACGAACAGGAGCAACGGAAGTGATCAGACATATCGTGATGTGGAAGCTGAAAGAATCGGCGGAAGGCGGCACGCGTGCGCAAAACGCGTTGAAGCTGAAGGAAAAGCTCGAAGGCTGCCGCGACCTCGTGCCGGGCATCCTGCAACTCGACGTCGGCATCGCGACGCCGGGCCTGGAAGCCACGTCGGACGTCGTGCTCGTGTCCGATTTCACGGATCAGGCCGCGCTCGATGCGTACCAGGTGCACCCGGTTCACCAGGAAGTGAAGAAATTCGTCGTTGCCGTGGCCGAATCGCGCCAGTGCGTCGACTACCTGTCCGACAGCGCACGATGAGCGACGCGGCATCCCCGACGGATGGCCCGTCGATCGAAAGCCCGTTCGTCGATCTGCTAGGCGTGCGGCTCGTGTCCGCGAAGGATGGCGCGAGCGAGATCGTGCTGCCGCTCGACGAGCGGCACATGAACACGTGGAGCATCGCGCACGGCGGCGTGACGATGACCCTGTCGGACATCGCGCTCGCGATGGCCGCCCGGAGCCTGACCGACGACGGCGTCGGCGTCGTCACGGTCGAGATGAAGGTGAATTTCATGCAGCCCGGGCGCGGCGAATTGCGCGCATACGGGCGCGTGATGCATCGTTCGACGACGATGGCGTACTGCGAAGGTGAAGTGCGCGACAGCGACGGCAACTTCGTCGCGAAGGCGCTCGGCACGTTCAAGTACATGCGGCGGCTCGCGGTCGGCCGCGACATCAAGCGGCAACGCACGCGTACCGCGCCGGATGCCCAGCCCGGCCCGAGCGACGCGTAAGCGCCGGAACGCGCGGCCCTGCCTGGTCACGGGCAGGGCCGTTTCGTTTTGCGGCACGGATTCGCAATGGGGCGGCGTCACGGTGCGAACGAAGCCAAGGAGACAGCCATGAACGCGATCAATCGCCAGATCCTGCTCGTGTCACGCCCGCAAGGCGCCGCGAGCGCCGACAACTTCCGGCTCGTCGAAACGCCGCTCGTGCCGCTCGCCGACGGCGAGCTGCGGGTCCGCAACCATTTCCTGTCACTCGATCCGTACATGCGCGGACGCATGAACGACGCGAAGTCGTACGCGGTGCCGCAGCCGCTGAACGAAGTGATGATCGGCGGCACGGCGGGCGAGGTGATCGAATCGCGTCACCCGGATTTCGCTGTCGGCGAGCACGTGGTCGGCCAGTTCGGCTGGCAGGAATACGGCACGTCGAACGGCGACGGGCTGCGCAAGGTCGACACGTCGCGGGTGCCGCTGTCCGCCTGGCTCGGCGTGACCGGCATGCCGGGCGTGACGGCGTGGGTCGGGCTGAACCGGATCATCGCGCCGAAAGCCGGCGAAACGATCGTCGTCAGCGCGGCGAGCGGCGCGGTCGGCAGCGTCGTCGGCCAGCTTGCGAAACGCGCTGGATGCCGCGCGGTCGGTATCGCGGGCGGCCCCGACAAGTGCCGCTACGTGGTCGACACGCTCGGCTTCGACGCGTGCGTCGACTATAAGGCCGGCCGGCTGGCCGACGATCTGGCCGCCGCGACGCCGGACGGCGTCGACGGCTGTTTCGAGAACGTCGGCGGCGCCGTGCTCGACACGACGATGACGCGGATGAACGCATTCGGCCGGATCGCCGTGTGCGGGATGATCGCCGGCTACGACGGCGAGCCCGTGCCGCTCGCGAACCCGGGGCTGATCCTGCGCTCGCGGCTGACGATGCAGGGTTTCATCGTGTTCGAACACCACGACGCATGGCCGCCCGCGCTGGCCGAGCTCAGCGAACTCGTCGCGACGAAGCAGCTGCATTACCGGGAGACGATCGCATACGGACTCGAGCGGGCGCCGGACGCGTTCCTCGGGCTCCTGAAAGGCCGCAATTTCGGCAAGCAGCTCGTGCAGCTCGTCTGATCTGCCCGTGGCATCATGTGACGCTTGTCCGTTCGCGGCGCCGCGCGCGCCGTCCTCAACGATGCCGCTGAATCCGAAGATCGCCCAGATACTCGACATGGTCGAGCGCGCAAAACGCCCGTCCTATCACCACCAGACGCCGCAGCAGGCGCGCGCCGCGTACGAGAAAAGTGCGCCGATCCTCGATGTCGCGCCCGCGCCGATGCATTCGGTCGAGGCCTGCGTCGTGCCGACGCGCGATGGCCGCACGATCGGCGCGCGGTTGTACCTGCCGGTCGAGCCGAGCCTCGCCGAACCGCTGCCGGCGTTCGTCTATTACCACGGCGGCGGTTTCACGGTCGGCAGCGTCGATACGCACGACGCGCTGTGCCGCATGTTCGCGCGCGACGCGCAGTGCGCGGTGCTGTCGGTCGACTACCGGCTCGCGCCCGAGCACCGCTTCCCGACCGCGGTGAACGACGCCGACGACGCATTGCGCTGGCTGCATCGCGAGGCCGCCGCGTTCGGCATCGATGCGGCGCGGCTCGCGGTCGGCGGCGACAGCGCGGGCGGCACGCTCGCGACCGTCTGCGCGGTGCTCGCGCGCGACGCGGGCATCGACCTTGCGCTGCAGCTGCTGATCTATCCGGGCGTGACGGGCCACCAGGACACCGAATCGCACGGACGGCTCGCGAACGGCTACCTGCTGACGCAGGACACGATCCAGTGGTTCTTCACGCAATACGTGCGGGATCGATCCGACCGCGACGACTGGCGCTTCGCGCCGCTCGACGGCACGCGCGGCGCGCCGTCGTTCGCCGGTGTGGCCCCGGCCTGGATCGCGACGGCCGAATACGATCCGCTGAGCGACGAGGGCGCCGCGTACGCGGACAAGCTGCGCGCGGCCGGCAATGCGGTTACGCTGGTCTGCTATCCGGGGATGATCCACGAGTTCTTCAAGATGGGCGGCTACGTGCCGGAGGTGCGGGCCGCGCATGCCGATGCGGTGGCGGCGCTCAAGGCCGCATTCGACGACGTTTGACGTCGGCGGCGCCCGGCGCCGCGCGGAGGAAGCGATGACCGACGGCTGGGTGGAAACGGGTGACTGGGCCGTGCTGGGCGGCGATGCCGCACGTATTCGCGATGCGGTGTTCGTGCGCGAGCAGCGGATTCCGCCGGAATGGGAACTCGACGACGAGGATCCGCTGTCGCTGCACGCGGTGGCCTACCGTGTCGATGCGGCGACCGGCGCGCGCCGCGCGGTCGCGACGGGACGGCTGTTGCGCACCGGCACGATCGGCCGCGTCGCGGTGCTGGCCGACGCGCGCGGGCAGGGCGCGGGATCGGCCGTGCTGCATGCGCTGCTGGACGCCGCGCGGCATCGCGGCGAGTCGGTCGTGCGACTCTATGCGCAGGATGCCGCTGTGTCGTTCTACGTGCGGCACGGCTTCGCGGCGATCGGCGAACCGTTCGTCGAAATCGGCGTGCCGCACGTCGAGATGGCGCGTGCGCCCTAGTGCCGCGTGCGGCAGGCTCAGCGCGGTTGCGTTGCGTCGATGTCGAACGTGAACACGCGCTCGAAACTGCCCGGGCGAACGGTGCGATGCGAGCCATCGTCGTCGCAGCGTTCCTTGATGTCGACCGTCAGCCGCACGCCTTCCTTCATCGTCACGCGCAGCGCGGTCGTGCCGCGCGTGCCGTATTCGGGCGTCTCGATGAACGCGGCCGACAGCGCCCGCTCGCGCTCGACCGGAATGCCGGTATGCGGCAGCGCGTCGTCGTCCGCGACATGCGGATCGCGCATCAGCTCGATCAGCTCGTCGAGCGACGGGGTCGGGTTGTCGGTCAGCAGCGTGCCGAGCTCGGCGCGCTTGCGCACGACTTTCGGCCAGGGCGTATCGAGCCGCGCGTTCGACAGCGCATGCACGCCGGCGCCGATTGAGACCGGCGCGGCGATCCCGGTTTCACCTTCGGCCGCGCGATTGCAGAGCCACGCGAGTTCGCGCCGCTTCCAGTCGCCGACCAGCAGGTTGAAGCCGTTGTAGACAGCCGCGTGCTCGGCCAGCTCGCCGAGGTAGTCGAGCGGCGCGACGGACGGGCCGCGGAGGAAGTCGGACACGAGCTTGCCGCGGGTCGGCGCGCCCGCGCGAATGTCGAACGGCGCGCGGTAATTGGTCAGCGCCGCGAAGCGGCCGTCGCGCGACACGCCGAGCCACGTGCCGCCCGCTTCGAGATCGCGGCCGGCGAGCACGCCCGGCACATCCTCCCACCACGAAAGCGGCGCACTCGTACGGCGAAAGAATTCGTCGCGGTTGGCGGTCAGGGTAAAGACGGGACCGGCGGCGGCATCAGGCTGCCAGTCGAAGGCAATCAGACACATCGGGCGAATCTCTCGCAGGAAATTTCGGGCGCCGGCCGCCATGTGCGAGCCGGCGTGCGAACGGGTTGTCAGTGCGTCACGCTTCCGTCGGCCATGCGTACGGCAGCGCGTCGAACGCGAGCGCCGGACCGTCGGCCGAACCGAGGTGCACCGTGCCGCTGTCGAGCGCGGCCAGCTTGATCTCGACGAGCGCGTCGACACCGCCCGCGGGCGCGGCCGCCGCGTTGACGATCATCCCGCACGGCTGGCCCGGGTCGTCGCTGTGGAACAGCTCGATGCCGGCATGCACGGTGTCGGTCTCACCGGCGACGTGGGCGAGCGCGGTGCGGCGCTTGATCGTGCCGCGGTACTGGCTGCGCGCGACGATTTCCTGGCCCGGGTAGCACCCCTTGCGGAAGTTAACGGCGCCGATCACGTCGAAGTTGACCATCTGCGGCACGAAGTGTTCGACGGCCGGCTGCGTGATGCGCGGCTCGCCCGCGCGCACGTCGAGCCAGTCCCATACGGCCGGCGACACGACCGGCAGCGTGCCGGCAAGCGCGGCGAGACGCGCGCCGACTTCCTCGCGCGGCCCGATCCACAAGTAGCGCTTGCGGCCGGCCGCGTCCGGCACGCGGATCAGCGCCCCGGCCGGGCCGTCGACCTTCACGTGCACGCCGTCCGGCAGCGCGTCGAAGATGCCCGACAGCGCATCGCGCACGTCGCCCACGAAGCCCACCACCGCGAGCGCGTCGCTCGCGTCCGTCAGTTTCGCTTTCGCACGCAGCACGAACATCGACAGCCGTTTCTGCACGGCGGCCTGGACATCCTTCGAGACAAGCAGACGCACGCCGTGACCGGCGCGCCACGCGAGGAACGACGCGAGCAGGCGGCCCTTTGGCGAGCAATAGCCGGACAGGCGAGCGCTCGCGGCATCGAGATGCTCGATGTCGTTGGTGAGCTGGCTGTGCAGGAACGTCGCGGCGTCGTCGCCGGCCACGTCGATCACGCCGAACTGCGCAAGCGGCATGCAGGCGCCCGGCGCGTCGAAATCGGCGGCGGACGGGCGGGGGAAAACGGGGAGCGAGACGGATGCGGGCTGGGCAGCCGGTGAAGCGAACGGTGTGCTCATGGAATGAGGGAACAGTCAACCCTGACTTTGACGAAGGCGAGCAAGTATTATATGGGTCTTACCTGAGTCACGTTTCCATGTCCCTACTGAAGAAATGCGCCGCGACTGTCGCGGCGCTGGCCGTCGTTGTGGCCGCTGCCGGCGCGGGCGGCGGATATTACTGGGCGACCCGGCCGCTGCTGCTGGGCGCCGCGTCGCTCGACGTCACGATCAAGCCGCGCAGCAGCGTGAAGAGCGTCGCGCTGCAGCTCGAGCGCGGCGGCGTGCCGGTCGAGCCGCTCGGCTTCGTCGCGATGACGCGCCTGCTCGGGCTGTCGAGCCGGCTCAAGTCCGGCAACTACGAATTCAAGACGGGCATCACGCCATATGACGTGCTGCAGAAGATCGCGCGGGGCGACGTGAACGAATACGTCGCGACGGTGATCGAAGGCTGGACCTTCAAGCGGATGCGCGCGGAACTCGACGGCAATCCCGATCTCGCGCACGCGTCGGCCGGCATGAGCGACGCCGAGCTGTTGCGCGCAATCGGCGCGCCGGACAACGCGATTCAGCGCGGCAGCGGCGAGGGGTTGTTCTTCCCCGACACCTACCTGTTCGACAAGGGCACGAGCGATCTGAACATCTACCGGCGTGCGTACCACCTGATGCAGGCGCGTCTCGACGAAGCGTGGGCCGCGCGCGTGCCCGGACTGCCGTACAAGACGCCTTACGAAGCGCTGACGATCGCGTCGATCGTCGAAAAGGAAACGGGCCACGCGGCCGATCGCGCGTTCGTCGCGGCGGTATTCGCGAATCGGCTGCGCATCGGGATGCCGCTGCAGACCGATCCGTCGGTGATCTATGGCCTGGGAGACGCGTACGACGGCCGCCTGCGCAAGCGCGACCTGCAGGCCGACACTCCCTACAATACCTACACGCGCCGCGGGCTGCCCCCGACGCCGATCGCCCTGCCGGGCGTCGCCGCGCTGCAGGCGGCGATCAACCCGGCCCAGACGAGCGCGCTCTATTTCGTCGCGAAGGGCGACGGCACGAGCGTGTTCTCGGACACGCTCGGCGACCACAACAAGGCCGTGGACAAGTACATACGAGGTCAATAATGGCGAGCGGTAAATTCATCACGTTCGAAGGCATCGACGGGGCGGGGAAGACCACCCACCTGCAATGGTTCTGCGAACGCCTCCAGGCCAGGCTGGCCGCGAGCGGCCGGCAGGTCGTCGTTACCCGCGAGCCGGGCGGCACGCAACTGGGCGAGAAGCTGCGCGAGATCCTGCTGAACCAGCCGATGGATCTCGAGACCGAAGCGCTGCTGATGTTCGCCGCGCGGCGCGAGCACCTCGCGCTCGTGATCGAGCCCGCACTCGCGCGCGGCGACTGGGTCGTGTCCGATCGCTTCACCGATGCCACGTTCGCGTACCAGGGCGGCGGCCGCGGGCTGCCGCGCGACAAGCTCGAGACGCTCGAGCGCTGGGTGCAGGGCGGTTTCCAGCCCGACCTGACGGTGCTGTTCGACGTCGCGCCGCAGGTGGCGAGCGAGCGCCGCGGCGCCGCGCGCATGCCCGACAAGTTCGAAAGCGAGTCGGAGGCATTCTTCTCGCGCACCCGCGGCGAATACCTGCGGCGCGCGGAAGAGGCGCCGCACCGCTTCGCGATCGTCGACGCGACGCAGACGATTCCCGAAATCCGTCAGCAGCTCGAACGCGTGCTCGCCGCGCTGTAACAGGAAGGAACGCACCACATGATCTATCCGTGGCAGACCGACGACTGGAATCGCCTCCAGCAACTGCGTGCGCAGTGGCCGCATGCGCTGCTGCTGCACGGCCAGGCCGGGATCGGCAAGCTGCAGTTCGCGCAGCATCTCGCGCAGGGCTTCCTGTGCGAGGCGCCGCAGCCGAACGGCGAGCCGTGCGGCACCTGCGCGGCCTGCACGTGGTTCGCGCAGGGCAATCATCCGGACTACCGGATCGTGCTGCCCGAGGCGCTCGCGGGCGAGGCACCGGGCGCCACCGACGACGCGAAGCCGGCCGACGCGGACGAAGGCGCCAAGAAGACGCGCACGCCGAGCAAGGAAATCAAGATCGAGCAGGTGCGTGCGTTGCTCGACTTCTGCGGGGTCGGTTCGCACCGCGGCGGCGCGCGCGTCGTCGTGCTGTATCCGGCCGAGGCGCTGAACGTCGCCGCGTCGAACGCGTTGCTGAAGACGCTGGAGGAGCCGCCGTCGGGCGTCGTGTTCCTGCTGGTGTCGGCGCGCATCGACCGGCTGCTGCCGACCATCATCAGCCGCTGCCGGCAGTGGCCGATGACCGTGCCGGCGCCCGACGCGGCCGCGGCGTGGCTCGCGGCGCAGGGCATCGACGATGCGCGCGCGCTGCTCGCCGAGGCCGGCGGCGCGCCGCTCGCCGCGCTGGCGCTCGCGAGCGACGAGAACCGCCCGCTTCGCGATTTCACGCTCGGCCAACTCGCGGCCGGCGCCGCATGCGATCCGTTCGCGTGCGGCGAGACGCTGCAGAAGCTGCCGGTGCCGCTGGTGCTCGGCTGGCTGCAGCGCTGGCTCTACGATCTGCTCGCGCAGCGGATGGCGGGCGCGCCGCGCTACTTCCCGATGCAGTCGGCCGCGCTCGCGCGGTGCGCGGAAGGCGTCGACGCGAATGCGTTCGCGCGCTTCATGAAGGCCGTGACGCGCCAGCGGACGGTCGAGAACCATCCGCTCAATGCCCGGCTCGTATTCGAGGAACTGTTTCTCGGTTATCGGGAAATGTTCGCGTGAGCGCGTATTGTTTCCTTCGGGTGAGGAAACGATTGCCGGCGAGCGCATGAGCGCCCGCCAACCGTATTCAGGAAACACGATGTTCGTCGACTCTCACTGCCACATCAATTTCAAGGGTCTCGCCGACCGCCTGCCTGCCGTGCTGGAGAACATGCGCGAGCACGACGTCACGCACGCGCTGTGCGTGTCGGTCGACTTCGAGACGCTGCCCGACGTGCTCGCCATCGCGCAGGCGCACGACAACGTGTACGCTTCGGTCGGCGTGCACCCGGATCACGAGGACGCGCGGGAGCCGACGCTCGCGGAACTGATCGAGCTGGCCGCGCACCCGAAGGTCGTCGCGATCGGCGAGACGGGCCTCGACTACTATCGCCTCGAGGGCCGCTCGATCGCCGACATGGAGTGGCAGCGCGAACGCTTTCGCACGCACATCCGCGCGGCGACCGCGACGATGAAGCCGCTGATCATCCATACGCGCTCGTCGTCGGAAGACACACTGCGGATCATGGCCGAGGAGCGCGCGGACGTGCCCGGCGGCGTGATGCACTGCTTCACCGAGCCGTGGCCCGTCGCCGAGCAGGCGCTCGCGCAGAACTTCCATATCTCGCTGTCGGGGATCGTCACGTTCAAGAACGCGACCGACGTGCAGGACGTCGCGCGGCGCGTGCCGCTCGACCGGCTGCTGATCGAAACCGACTCGCCGTACCTCGCGCCGGTGCCGTATCGCGGCAAGCCGAATGAACCTGCGTACGTCAGCCATGTCGGACGCTTTATCGCATCCGAGCGCGGGATTGCCGTCGAGGCGCTCGCCGATGCGACGACACAGAACTTTTTCCGGCTGTTCAAGATTGCCCGCTAACGACGCGCGGCCAGCCGACAACCCAGGGAAGGAGCCCACAACAATGACGAAGCCGACCACATATCTGCCCAAGCGCGCACTCGCCGCCGCCGCGCTCGTCGCGAGCGGCCTCTTTGCCGCCGCCGGCGCGCATGCCGAGTCGCTCGACGCCATCGTCAAGGCGGTCAAGTTCGACGACATCGCCGATATCGGCAAGCAGCTCAAGAGCGGCAAGCTCGATCCGAACACGCTCGCGCCGAACGGCGACCCCATCCTCGTGATCGCCGCGCGCGAGAAGTCCGACAAGGTTGCCGCCGCGATCGCCACGACGCCGAACGTCGACCTCGAGAAGGAAGACAAGGCCGGCGAGAACGCGCTGATGCTCGCGTCGCTGAACGGCGACGTCGGGCTCGTCAGGCTGCTGATCGACAAGGGCGCGGAAGTCAGCAAGAAGGGCTGGGCGCCGCTGCATTACGCGGCGACCAACGGCCAGGACGAGGTCGTCAAGATCCTGCTCGACCACGACGCGTATATCGACACCGCATCGCCGAACGGCACGACGCCGCTGATGATGGCCGCACGCGGGAACCACGCGACGACGGTCAACCTGCTGCTCGACCAGGGCGCCGATCCGCAGGTGAAGAACCAGCTCGGCATCACCGCGCTCGAGTTCGCGAAGCACTACAAGGCGCCGGACGCGATCGACATCCTGAGCAAGCGGACGGTGCGCGTCGGTGCGTCGGCGCCGGCAGATGCCCAAAAGAGTGCAAAATGACGGTTTCGGCGCGGTGGCGCAGCGCCCGGCCGGCCGGAATCCGGCCGGCCGCGGGCGTCCGGCCGCCGCGCCGGTCAGCGCAGCAAGCGGCCCCTGGGCCGCATTGACATAAGGAACACCATGTTGCGGGCTATGTTTTGTGCCGCGGCGTTCGCCGTGCCGTTGTCGGCGGCGGCTTTCACGGGCGCGGATCTCGACCGGCTGTGCGCGAAGACCGACGTCAAGTCGCGGGCGTCGTGCGCGGCCTACATCGAAGGCGCCGCCGATGGCGTCTACAACACGATCGACGCGATCGGCGGCACCACGGGGCCGCGCGTCGGGCAGTATTTCTGCCTGCCGCCCGACATCCGGGCGCAGCAGATGACCGACGCGGTGCGCAAGTACATCGCGGAGAACCCGAAGCTGGCCGACTACAACGCGAGCACCGCGGTGTCGCTCGGTCTCGGCAAGGCGTTCCCCTGCAGGAGCGGCAACTGATCTGACGCCGGGGCCGGGTGCGCATTGCCCGGACGTCGCCGACGCATCCAGGACGAGGCCGCCGCGCCTCATAACCGAAGCATCCCGGGCGCCGATGATTTCAATCGAGGAATTGCAGCGCATCGCCGATGCGCCATTGCATGCGTGGCTCGGCACGCTGGGCGTGTCGGCCATCGTCGTGCTCGTCGTCGTGATCGTGCACCGTGTCGGCGCACGCATCGTCAAGCGCATCGCACAACCGTATCCGTTGATGAGCGTGATCCTGCGCTACATCGACAAACCGTCGCTCGTCACGCTCGCGCTGCTCGCGCTCGAGTTCCTGTGGATTCAGGCGGACGAAGGCATGTCGTTCGTGGGCGGAATGCGCACCGCGGCCGCGGTCGGCTCCATCGTGTCGCTGACCTGGCTGCTGGTGCGGCTCGCGGCCGGCGTCGGCGACGCGATCATCCAGGCCCATCCGATGGATGCGGCCGACAATCTCCACGCACGGCGCGTCCACACGCAGGCCAAGGTGCTCGTGCGGACCGTCATGGTGCTGATCGTGATCATCGGCACCGGCGCAGCGCTGATGACGTTCCCGAACGTGCGCCAGGTCGGCGCGAGCCTGCTGGCGTCGGCCGGCGTCGCGGGGCTGGTTGCCGGCATCGCCGCGCGGCCGGTGCTCGGCAACCTCATCGCCGGGCTGCAGATCGCGCTCACGCAGCCGATCCGGCTCGACGACGTCGTCGTGATCCAGGGCGAATGGGGCCGCATCGAGGAAATCACGGGCTCGTTCGTGTCGGTGCGGCTGTGGGACCAGCGCCGGCTCGTCGTTCCGCTGCAGTGGATCATCGAAAACCCGTTCACGAACTGGACGCGCAGCAGCTCGGAGATCATCGGCACGGTGTACCTGTCGGTCGACTACCGCACGCCGCTCGCGCCGCTGCGCGAGGAGCTCGCGCGGCTCGTCCATGCGGCGCCCGAGTGGGACGGCCGCGTGCAGGTGCTGCAGGTGACCGACGCGACCGAGCGCACGATGCAGTTGCGCGCCCTCGTCAGCGCGGCCGACTCGTCGGCGTGCTGGGACTTGCGCTGCCGCGTGCGTGAGGGCCTGATCGCCTACCTGCAGGCGCGTTTTCCGCAATGCCTGCCGCGCAGCCGGATGGAGCTGTATCCGCACGATTCGGCGCTGGACGAGCCGAGCCCCGAACGGCCGCATGCGCGGGCGCCCGCCGCCAGCACGGCGGCCAACACCGCAGCCGATCCGAAGGCCACCGAAGGCCGCTGAACGCGTACCGATACCCGCCGCCATTTCCTTTCCATGACCGCGCTGAACACGCTCGCCATCGCCAACTACCGCTCGCTGCGCGAGCTGATCGTGCCGCTCGCGGCGCTCACCGTCGTCACGGGGCCGAACGGCAGCGGCAAGTCGAGCGTGTACCGCGCGCTGCGGTTGCTCGCCGATACGGCGCAGGGGCGCGTGATTCCGTCGCTCGCGCGCGAAGGCGGGCTGCCATCGACGCTGTGGGCCGGCCCCGAGCGCTTTTCGCGTGCGATGCTGAGCGGCGAGATGCCGGTGACCGGTACGGTGCGCAACGGACCGGTGAGCCTCAAACTCGGTTTCGCGGGCGACGATTTCGGTTATGCGATCGATCTCGGCCTGCCGGTCCCGAGCGGTTCGCAGTTCGCGCTCGATCCGGTCGTGAAGCGCGAATGCGTCTGGGGCGGCGCGCTGTTGCGCCCGTCGACGCTGCTGGTCGACCGGCAGGGCGCGCAGATTCGCGCGCGCACCGGGGCGGGCGACTGGCACACGGTGCCGCAGCCGGTCGCGAGCTTCGACAGCATGATGACCGAGTTCGCCGATCCGGTCGGCGCGCCGGAGATGATCGCGGTGCGCGAGCGGATCCGGTCGTGGCGCTTCTACGACCATTTCCGCACGGATGCGCAGGCGCCGGCCCGGCAGTCGCACATCGGCACCCACACGCCGGTGCTCGCGGACGACGGCGCCGACCTGGCCGCCGCGCTGCAGACGATTCGCGAAATCGGGGATGCCGCCGCGCTCGATGCGGCGATCGACGACGCGTTCCCCGGCGCATCGATCGACATCGACAATCCGGGCGGCCGTGGCCGCTTCGACGTGCTGATGCGCCAGCCGGGGCTGCTACGGCCGTTGTCGGTCGCCGAGCTGTCGGACGGCACACTGCGCTATCTGCTGCTCGCGGCCGCGCTGCTGACGCCGCGGCCGCCCGCGCTGATGGTGCTGAACGAACCGGAGACGAGCCTGCACCCCGATCTGCTGCCGGCGCTCGGCCGCCTGATCGCGCAGGCCGCGCAACGTTCGCAGGTGCTGGTCGTGTCGCACGCGGCGCGGCTCATCGCGACGCTCGAACGGGAGGCCGGCTGCACGTCGCTGGTGCTCGACAAGCAGCTCGGCGCGACCGTGCTCGTCGATGCGGATACGCGCGACCTGCCGCCGTGGAAGTGGCCGTCGCGCTGAAGGGCCGGGCTGGGCGGTGCGGGCCGGCCGCGGGCGAATGTATCCTGTCTGTAACAACGCCCATAAAATGAAAGCCCGGTGCTTCCGTGCATCGGGATCGCGAATAATGATGAGATATTTGGCCGCCGCGATGCCGGCCGCATGACGCACGTAGCGCGGTGTGCGCCAGCCCCCGTGCGGGCAGGCCGAGGACACAGGAGACGTGGACCATGAGAATTGCCCAGATCGCCCCGCTGACCGAATCCGTGCCGCCGAAGCTGTACGGCGGGACGGAGCGCGTCGTGTCCTACATCACCGAGGCGCTCGTCGACCTCGGCCATGACGTGACGCTGTTCGCCAGCGGCGATTCGACGACCCGGGCCAGGCTCGAACCGGTGTGGCCGCGCGCGTTGCGGCTCGACTCGTCGATCCGCGATCGCGTCGCTCCGCACATGCTGCTGATGGAGACGGTCGCGCGCCGCGCGAAGGATTTCGACGTGCTCCATTTCCACATGGACTACTACTCCTTTTCGGTTTTCAACCGGCAGGACACGCCGTACGTGACGACGCTGCACGGCCGGCTCGACTTGCCCGAGCAGCAACCGGTGTTCGACACGTTCAACACCGCGCCGGTGATCTCGATCTCGAACTCGCAGCGCCAGCCGCTGCCGCAGGCGAAATGGCTGACGACCGTCTACCACGGGCTGCCCGACGCACTGTATCTGCCGCAGCCCGTCGAGCCGCGCTATCTCGCGTTCCTCGGTCGTATCTCGCCGGAGAAGCGGGTCGACACGGCGATCCGCATCGCACGCCAGTGCGGGCTGCCGATCCGGATCGCAGCGAAGATCGACGCGGCGGACCAGGAATACTTCGAACGCGAGATCAAGCCGCTGTTCGCCCTCCCGCACGTCGAATACATCGGCGAGATCGCCGACCACCAGAAGGCCGAATTCCTGTCGGGCGCGCATGCGCTGCTGTTTCCGATCGACTGGCCGGAGCCGTTCGGGCTGGTGATGATCGAGGCGATGTCGTGCGGCACGCCGGTGATCGCGTTCAATCGCGGCGCGGTGCCGGAGGTGCTGGACGAAGGCGTGTCGGGCTTCATCGTCGAGGACGAGATCAGCGCGGTGGCCGCCGTGAACCGGCTGCACCTGCTGCCGCGCGCCCGCGTGCGGCAGCGCTTCGAGGAGCGCTTCACGTCGCGGCGGATGGCGCAGCAGTATGTCGACGTGTACCAGTCGCTGATTCGCGCGCAGAAGCGCTCGCGCTTCACGGTGATCGATTCGACGACCTGACACACGACGCGCGCGGATAACAAAACGGCGATGCCCGCAAGGACATCGCCGTTTGCACGTCGCCCGCGCGCGGTGCGCACGGGCGAGGACGCCTCGGCGTCAGATCTTCAGCTTCGTGACCTTCGTGCCGTTGATCGACACGTCGCCCATCAGGCCGGCATTGGTCAGCACGATGACCTGGACCGGCGCGGTGGCCGTGGTCGTGTCGACCGCGCCGTTCGCGCCCATCTTCACGAGCGCGACAGATGCACCGGCGCCGGCTGCCCAGCCGTCCGAGCCGCGGAATTCGTCGAGCGCTTCCTGCGTCATGAACAGGAACACGATCGCCTTCGACTGCGCGCCGGCCTGCAGGCCGACCGACAGCGACGACGTGTTGTAGTAGCCGACCGTGCTGCCGCCGACGCGCAGCGCGCCGTTGCCCGTCTGGCCGCCGACGATGAAGCCTGCCTGGATCACGTCCGGGAACACGAGCACGCCGCGCGACTTCGCGACGAGTTCGCGCGAGCCCTTGACCGTGGAATACATGCGCGACAGCGTTGCGTCGACGCTCGAATCGATCGCCTGACGCTTCGACGCGTTGGTCGCGGCATTGTCGGGCTTGTCGGGGGTGGTGGTGCAACCGGTGAGCGCAAGGCTACCGACGATGAGCGCAGCGGCGGCTTTCAGCACAAGGTTCCGTTTTTGCATCGTTCTTCTCCATCGGATGACGTTCGGAGTGAGTCTCGCTCAAGGAGCGGATCACGTCGGCAGTTATATCACAGTGGATTACAACCCCTTTTCATTCGCGCATGAAAAGGCGTCAAATCGTTTTGGGGTGTCGCGGCACGCCAACGGACGGACCGGCGCGCGTACGGCGATACGTCGCGCGGCCGGCCGGGGACGGCAGGAAAAAGGAAGGGGGCGTTGCTGCGCGTCAGTGCGGCGTGACGGGCGGCGCCGGCGGGGCGGGCGGCTTGATCGGCGGGCGCCGCAGCGCGCGGCGGATCAGCGCGATCACGACCCCGCACGCGAACAGGAACGCGGCCGGCACGACCCAATAGCCGACGAATGCATGCCACAGATAACCGGCGAGCGTATTGCGGCGCACCACGTATTCGTCCCGGGCCGCCTGCTGGCGTGCCGCGTTGGCGGCCAGCACGTCGGCCGGGCAGCCGGCGGCGCGCGCCGCGTCAGGATCGCCGTGGCACTTTGCGGCGGCGCCTGCCGCCTGCTGCGCATCGGTAAACTGCCAGGTGGTCAGCGCGAGTTGCAGGTCGGCCTTGTTGTACGCCATTTCCTCGCGGATCTCGCGCACGGCCACGATCGCGACGGGCACGGCCCAGAACACGATCACGATCAGCCAGCGGCGGAACCAGCGGTGTTGTCTCCATGCCATCCATGCCTCCGTTTGACGCGGCGTGCGCGTCCGGCTCGAGGGCGGCCCGATGGCGCTTCTTGTACTTGGATGGGCCGCGTTGCAGCCATCATAGAAGAAATCGCGGCGAATTGCCGCACCATGTGGCGGCATTCGTACGGCGCGCGGGGAGAAGCGGAGCGGGAGGGCGGAGCATGACGCAACGGCAACGATGCCGTCGGCCGGACGGCACGGTGACGCATCCGGCGTCATCGCGCGCGTCGATGCGCGTGCAACGAAAACAAAAATGCCGCGCCCGCCGAAGCGGTGCGCGGCATTCGCGCGGGAGCGCCGGAACTCAGGCGGCCGGCTGGCTGCTCAGGCAACTCTTCATGAACGCCTTGCGGTCGTCGCCCTTCTTGTCGGCGGCCTGGGTGTTGCAGGCCTTCATCTTTTCCTGCTGCGACATCTTCTTCGCGGGCTTGGCCGACAGGCAGTCCTTCATGAACGCCTTGCGTTCGTCGCCCGTCTTGCCGGCGGCCTGGGTGTTACAGGCCTTCATCTTGTCCTGCTGGCTGTTCGCCGCGAAAGCGGGGGAAGCCAGCATGCCGCCGAGAAGCACTGCGGCTACGAGCGATTGGATTTTCATTTCGACACTCCCATGGGGTGAATTGCGTTTTATATCGACGCCGTCACGAAGCCCGGCGCAATGGAACAGGGTCACATCGCGCCGCGCGCTCCGATTATGGCAAATCAATGTGAAAACACCAAAACGGCATTCCTTTAACGCGGCGGGCGGCGTGGCCGTTGACGGCGTGCGCTCGCCGGCGATCGGGACAAACCATGACGCGACGCGTTCGGCTCCGGTCTCGCGAACGTGACCTACCGGATGCCCGCCGCGAGCCATTACAATCGCGGCCATGAATACTCCGAACTCCGCAACTTCTTCGTCCGCGCCGGCGCTGCCGCGCATCGCCGTACTCGCCACCGGCGGCACGATCGCCGGCGCCGCGCCGGACGCCGCCAGCACGGCCGGCTATCAGGCCGGCGCGCTCGGCGTCAATTTCCTGCTCGACGCGGTGCCGGCGCTCGCGTCGGTCGCGCGCATCGATGCCGAGCAGGTCGCCAGCATCGACAGCAAGGATCTCGCGCTGCCGCTGTGGAATACACTCGCCGCGCGCATCGCCGCGCTGATGGCCGATCCGGCGATCGACGGCATCGTGATCACCCACGGTACCGACACGCTCGAGGAAACCGCATACGCGCTGCATCTGGTCGTGACCGGCGACAAGCCGGTCGTGGTGACGGCCGCGATGCGGCCGGCCACCGCGCTGTCGTCCGACGGGCCGCTGAACCTGCTGAACGCGGTGACGGTCGCCGCTCATCCGGCCGCGCGCGGGCAGGGCGTGCTCGTCGCGTTCAACAACCGGATCCACGGTGCGCGCGACGTCGTGAAGACGAGCACTTATGCGGTCGACGCATTCCAGTCGCCGGAACTGGGCGCGCTCGGCTGGGTGCAGGACGGCCGCGTCGAATTCGCGCGCCGCGTGACGCGTTCGCGCGATGCGCATCTGGCGATCGCGGCCACATGGCCGCCGGTCGAAGTCGTCGCGAGCTATGCGGGCGTGACGCGTACGGCCGTCGACGCGCTCGTCTCGGCCGGCGTGCGCGGCCTCGTCGTCGCGGGCACCGGCAACGGGTCGATCCACGCGACGCTGCAGGCGGCGCTCGCCGATGCGGCGAAAGCGGGTGTCGCCGTGGTGCGTGCGTCGCGCGTCGGCTCGGGGCACGTGATGCGCAACGGCGCCGCGAACGACGACGCGCTCGGTTTCGTGAGCGCCGGGTCGCTGAGCCCGTTCAAGGCACGCGTGCTGCTGATGCTCGCGCTCGCGAACGGCATGCACGGGCGCGACGCGCTGCAACGCGCATTCGACACGCTGTGACCGCTGGCCGCCGATCGGGTGGCGCGCATGAAAAAAAGGCAGGCCATCGGCCTGCCTTTTTTGCGTCAGTGCTGCGCAAATGCTCAGGACTGCGGCGGAATCACGAGCTTCTGGCCCGGATAGATCCGGTCCGGGCTCGACAGCATCGGCTTGTTCGCCTCGAAGATCGCCGGGTACTTGTTCGCGTCGCCGTACACTTCCTTGGCGATCGCCGACAGCGTGTCGCCCGGCTTCACGTCGTGGTACTGAACTTCCGGATCGTCCGGCTGCAGATCGTCGTCGTTGACGCCCGCGACGCCCTGCACGTTGCCGGCCGCGACCTTGACCTTCGCCTTCGTGTCGAGGTCGGCGACGCTGCCCGACAGCGTGACGGTGCGCGATGCACCATCGAACGCGACGGTCAGGTTCGACGTGTCGAGACCTTGCGTGTTGATGTAGTTCTTGATTGCATCGGCCGCGGTCTGGTTCGCGGCATTCGGATCTTCCGCTGCTTGCGCATCGGCGTGACCCAGCAGTTTTTCACCCGCCTCTTTGATAAACGAAAGAAGACCCATCGTTGCACTCCCTAGGTGGTTGAAAAGAAAACGCGCCGTGAAGTGGCGAAAAAAACACCGCGCTGGGCGCGATCACCGGAGTGAGCGCAAGCGCGGCGGATTTCTCGAAAGGCGTGGCGAAAGTGTAGGCGTTCATCGCGACGATTGCATGAAAAATCGCACGCCCGAACGTAAAGAAATGTAATACGCGAAATCCGACAGGCGGACACCCGACGACGACGTCTGACCGACCAAGGCTTCCCCGGCGCCGCCGGGTGCCGCTGCGGACCCCACCACGCCGCTCTCAGCCCAGAGCGGCGTTTTTCGCCCCGCCGCACACGCATTTCAGCAATGCGCGGCGGGGCGCCCCATCGTGATGCACGCGCAGGCGCGCATCGATGCGACCGGCCGCAGCCGGATCGCGTGTGTGCGTCACGCGGTCGCCGTTGCAGCGATACGCGCGTCGTTGCGTCGGCGTTACGCGGCCGGCGCCTGGCCGATCTCGAAGTTCGACATGATCTCGAGCGCACGCACGAGTGCCGAGTGATCCCACGCCCTGCCGCCGTGCGATGCGCACACGCTGAACAGCTGCTGCGCGCTCGCCGTGTGCGGCAGTGCGAGGCCGAGCTTGCGTGCGCCGTCGAGGGCGAGATTCAGGTCCTTCTGATGCAGCTCGATGCGGAAGCCCGGATCGAACGTGCGCTTCGTCATGCGCGCGCCGTGCACTTCGAGGATGCGCGAGGCGGCGAAGCCGCCCATCAGCGCCTGGCGCACGCGCTCCGGATCGGCGCCCGAGCGGGCGGCGAACAGCAGCGCCTCGCCGACCGCTTCGATGTTCAGCGCGACGATGATCTGGTTCGCGACCTTGCAGGTCTGGCCCGCGCCGTTGTCGCCGACGAGCGTGATGTTCTTGCCCATCTTCTCGAACAGCGGCTTCGCGCGCTCGAAGGCTTTCTCTGGGCCGCCGACCATGATCGTCAGCGTCGCTTCGCGGGCGCCGACTTCGCCGCCGGACACCGGCGCGTCGAGGTAGTCGCAGCCGAGCGCGTTGATCTGCTTCGCGAATTCCTGCGTGTCGAGCGGCGAGATCGAGCTCATGTCGATCACGAGCTTGCCGGCCGTCAGACCCTTCGCGACGCCGTCCTCGGCGAACAGCACGTTACGCACGTCGGGCGTGTCCGGCACCATCGAGATGATGATGTCGGCGTTCTGCGCGACTTCGGTCGAGTTCGCGACGACCTTCGCGCTGGCGCGCAGGTCGTCGGGGATCGGGAACGCACCGTTCACGACGAGCTGATGATCGCCCTTGAGCAGGTTGCGCGCCATGTGCGCGCCCATGATGCCGAGGCCGATGAAACCGATGGTTGCCATGTGTGAAAGTCTCCTATGGGGTCGTAGGTGGGAAAGCCGCGGGAAGGGCGGATCTCAGGCGGCGCGACGCGCCGAGCCCGGTGCGCAGCCGGCGACGCTTTGCAGCCAGCCGAGCCCTTCCGCCGTGGTGGTGCGGGGCTTGTATTCGCAGCCGACGTAGCCGGCGTAGCCAAGCCGGTCGAGCAGCGCGAACAGGAACGCATAATTGATCTCGCCCGTACCCGGTTCGTTGCGGCCCGGGTTGTCCGCGAGCTGGACGTGGCCGATCGACGCGAGGTTGCGTTCGATCGTCGCGGCCAGTTCGCCTTCCATGCGCTGCATGTGATAGATGTCGTACTGCAGGAACAGGTTGTCCGAGCCGACCGCGCGGATCACGTCGAGCCCTTCGGACGAGCGGTTCAGCGCGAAACCGGGGATGTCGAAGCTGTTGCACGGCTCGACCAGCAGACGGATGCCTTCGCGCTTCAGCGCGTCGGCGGCGAAGCGCAGGTTGTCGACGATCGTGACGAACGTCTTGTCGCGCGCCGTGCTCGCCGACGGAATGCCGACGAGGCAGTTCAGCTGCGGCACCTTCAGCGCCTTCGCGTAGTCGATCGCACGGCCGACCCCTTCCTGGAACTCGCCGACGCGATCGGGCAGGCAAGCGATGCCGCGTTCGCCCTGGTCCCAGTTGCCGGCGGGCAGGTTGTGCAGCACGAGCCGCAGGCGGTGCGTCTCGAGCCGTTCGGCGAGCTCCTCTTTCGCGTACGGGTACGGGAACAGGAACTCGACGGCGTCGAACCCCGCGTCCGCGGCCGCCTTGAAGCGGTCGAGGAACGGCACTTCGTTGAACAGCATGGTCAGGTTTGCAGCAAACTTCGGCATGAGCTAAGCCTCTTCGGTCGGTCAGTCAAAAAATGTCGTGCGGATCAGTCGAGCATCGAGATCGCGGTCGGTGCGTGTTCGGCCTTCTCGGCGAGTTCCTCGAACTCGTTGATCGCATCGATTTCGGTGCCCATCGAGATGTTCGTCACGCGCTCGAGGATCACTTCGACGACGACCGGCACGCTGAACTCTTCCGCGAGCGCCTGCGCCTGCTTCAGCGCCGGCTCGATTTCTTCCGGCTTGAACACGCGCAGTGCCTTGCAGCCGAGGCCTTCGGCGACCGCCACGTGGTCGACGCCATAGCCGTTCAGCTCCGGTGCGTTGACGTTGTCGAAGGCGAGCTGCACGCAGTAGTCCATGTCGAACGCGCGCTGCGCCTGGCGAATCAGGCCGAGGTACGAGTTGTTCACGACGACGTGCACGTACGGCAGCTTGAATTGCGCGCCGGCGGCCAGTTCCTCGATCATGAACTGGAAGTCGTAGTCGCCGGACAGCGCGACGATCGGACGGCGCGGGTCGGCCGCACGCACGCCGAGCGCGGCGGGGATCGTCCAGCCGAGCGGGCCGGCCTGGCCGCAGTTGATCCAGTTGCGCGCCTTGAACACGTGCAGGAACTGCGCGGCGGCGATCTGCGACAGGCCGATCGTGCTGACGTAGCACGTGTCGCGGCCGAATACCTTGTTCATCTCTTCGTACACGCGCTGCGGCTTGACCGGCACGTTGTCGAAGTGGGTCTTGCGCTGCAGCGTGCGCTTGCGTTGCTGGCACTCGGACACCCATGCACTGCGATCCTTCAGCTTGCCGGCGGCCTTCCATTCCTGTGCGACGGCGACGAACAGATCCAGCGCGGCCTTCGCGTCCGACACGATGCCGAGATCCGGGCCGAACACACGGCCGATCTGGGTCGGCTCGATGTCGACGTGCACGAACTTGCGGCCCTTCGTGTAGACCTCGACGCTGCCCGTGTGGCGGTTCGCCCAGCGGTTGCCGATGCCGAGCACGAAGTCGGACGCGAGCATCGTCGCGTTGCCGTAGCGGTGCGACGTCTGCAGGCCGACCATGCCGGCCATCAGCGGGTGGTCGTCCGGAATCGCGCCCCACGACATCAGCGTCGGGATCACGGGCACGCCGATCGTTTCGGCGAACTGGACGAGCAGGTCTTCGGCTGCCGCGTTGAGCACGCCGCCGCCCGACACGATCAGCGGCTTGTCCGCGTCGTTGAGCATCGCGAGCGCCTTCTCGATCTGCGCGCGGGTCGCCGCGGGCTTGTAGACCGGCAGCGGTTCGTACGTGTCGATGTCGAATTCGATCTCGGCGAGCTGCACGTCGATCGGCAGGTCGACCAGCACCGGGCCCGGGCGGCCCGAGCGCATCAGATGGAACGCCTGCTGGAACACGCGCGGCACCAGCGCCGGCTCGCGCACGGTGACGGCCCACTTGGTGACGGGCTTCGCGATCGACTCGATGTCGACGGCCTGAAAGTCTTCCTTGTACAGGCGCGCACGCGGTGCCTGGCCCGTGATCGCGAGGATCGGAATCGAGTCGGCCGACGCGGAGTAGAGACCGGTGATCATGTCGGTGCCGGCGGGGCCCGACGTGCCGATGCACACGCCGATGTTGCCCGGCGCGGCGCGCGTGAAGCCTTCGGCCATGTGCGACGCGCCCTCGACGTGGCGGGCCAGCACGTGGCTGATGCCGCCCGACTTGCGCATCGCGGAATAGAACGGGTTGATTGCCGCGCCCGGCACGCCGAATGCGGTCTGGATGCCTTCCTTCTCGAGCACGAGTACGGCTGCGTCGACGGCTCTCATCTTGGCCATGAATGTCTCCTTGAATGTGCGGATCTTGCGAATCGGTCTGTTGGGAACACTTTAGGGACGCAGGAAAGGTTTGATAAGATCAGCCGAAGTCGCTTATTTCGAAACTAAAAGTATGGAATGACGGCCGGACGGGGTTTCCCCGCCGGTGTCGGAGCCGGGACGGAGACGGGAGATGGATCGTTTCAAGCAGATCGAGACGTTCGTGCGGGTCGCGGACGCGGGCAGCCTCGCGGCGGCCGCGCTCGAGGAGGGCGTGTCGCCGGTAGTGCTCGGGCGGCGCATCGACGCGCTGGAGAAGCGCCTCGGCGTGAAGCTGATGTACCGCTCGACGCGGCGGCTGGTGGTCAGCGAGGAGGGCGCGGCGTTCCTCGAGCGCTGCCGCGGGCTGTTGTCCGAATGGGACCAGGCCGAGAACGAGCTGGCCGCCGGTCACCGTGCGGTCAGCGGGCACCTGATCGTGTCCGCGCCGGCCGCGTTCGGCCGCAAGCACGTGGCGCCGCACGCGCCCGCTTTCCTGGTCGACAAGCCGGAAATGCAGCTGTCGTTCAACCTGACCGATCGCGTCGTCGATCTCGTGCGCGAAGGCTACGACCTGTCGATCCGGATCGGCGGCTCGGTCGACCCGAACTTCGTCGCGGTAAAGCTCGCGTCGAACCGGCGCGTCGTGTGCGGTACGCCCGACTATTTTCGTCGCCACGGCCGGCCGAAGTCGCTCGACGACCTGCTCAGGCACAACTGTCTCGCCTTCAACCTGCAGGGGGGGCAGAACCGCGGCTGGTATTTCCAGCGCCACGGCAAGATCGTGACGATGCGGGTGGCCGGCAATCTCGACTGCAACGACGGCGAGCTGCTGCACCGCTGGGTGGCGGAAAGCCTCGGGCTCGGCTGGCGCTCGACCTGGGAAATCGCCGCGCAGCTCGAGACGGGCGAACTCGAGACGGTGCTCGACGAATATGCGCTGCCGGACTACGACATCCTCGCGGTCTATCCGCAGCAGCGCTACGTGCCCGCGCGCGTGCGCTACTTCATCGACTACCTGCGCGAAGCGTATGCGCGCCCCGGCTACTGGAGCACCACGCCGTAACGGGTGCGGCAGGTTCCGGTTTTTTTACGCATCGTCGGCTTCATGCGGGAATAAACTCGACGCAGCGGCGGTAAGGTCATCGAGCGCGCACGCTGCCGGTCTGTCCGGGCGCCGGGCGCGGAACGGGCGCGGCATCCGCCGCCGGGACGAGGGAGGCCATGTGGGGCAAGCCGGACAGGCGGTCGACGAACGGACGGAGGACGACGCGGTCGCGCGCGGCGAGCGGTTTCGCGCGCTCGTGCTGCCGCATCTCGACGCCGCGTACAACCTCGCGCGCTGGCTGAGCGGCAATGCGGGCGACGCGGACGACGTCGTCCAAGACGCGTGCATGCGCGCGCTGCGCTTCGTCGACTCGTGCCGCGGCGACAACGCGCGGCCGTGGCTGCTGACGATCGTGCGCCATACCTGGTACACCGAGTGGCGCCGCCGCACCCATGCGCACGAGGTTGCATTGCCCGACACGCTCGACGACGCGGAGGTGCCCGACGACTGGCAGCCGGCGACCGAGGATCCGCTCGCGCAATTGCTGCGCGGCGAGAACGTGAGGCTCGTGAATGCGGCGCTCGCGAAGCTGGCGCCCGAATATCGCGAGGTGCTGGTGCTGCGCGAAATGGAGGATTTGAGTTACCGCGAGATCGCGGCGATTGCCGACGTGCCCGTCGGCACCGTGATGTCGCGGCTTGCGCGCGGCCGGCGCAGGCTAGCCGCGCTGCTGGGCGACACGGCGGCGCCGGCATCGACGCCCAGACCCGCGCCGGGACGAGCGTCGGCAAGCGGAACCGCATCGGAGGCGATCGATGGACTGTAACGAAGCGCGAGCGTTGCTGGACGCGGACGTCGACCGCGAACTGTCGGCGCCCGATGCATTGCGCATCCAGCGGCATGTCGAAGGGTGCGACGCGTGCCGCCGCGAACGCGAACGAATCGTCGCGCTGGGGCGGATCGTGCGGCAGGCCGACTATCACCGCGCGCCGAATGCGCTGCGGGCGAGCATCCTCGCGGGGCTGCCGGCGGCGGGCGGCGCGGGGGAGCGCAGCCAGGCCCACGCGGAACCGGGGCCCGACGTGGCGCCGCGGCCACGGCCTCGACCGAACGGTCGCCGCTGGTTTTCATGGCCGACCGGGCGCGGCGAGCCGGCTCGCCCGGCGCCTGCCGGGCCGGGGTCGCGTGTCCCGGCGCTGCCGGGACTCGGCTGGGGCGTGGCGCTGGTGGTCGCGCTGGCCGCGGCCGCAGGGATGGTGATGTCCGCGCGCCACGCCGAAACCGGCCAGACCGTCGACGAACTGGTCGCGAGCCACGTTCGGGCCGGCCTGTCGGCGCGCGACATCGACGTGATCTCGACCGACCGGCATACGGTCAAGCCGTGGTTCAACGGCCGACTCGACTATGCGCCGCCGGTCGAGGACCTGTCGGCGAGCGGCTTCCCGCTGGCCGGCGGCCGGCTCGACTACGTCGGGCGGCGCCGCGTCGCAGTGCTCGTCTACCGGTATCGGCAGCACGTGATCGACGTGTACGTATGGCCGGCCGGCGTCGGGCGGCAGGCCGCGCCGTATGCGGCCGTGTCGCAGGGTTACGCGCTCGATCGCTGGGATGCGGCCGGGATGACGTGGTGGGCCGTGACCGACGCCGAACCGTCGGCGCTGGACGCGTTCAGGACGGCGCTCGACGCGCGGCTTGGCGCGGCGCGCAGCGAGTGACGGCAGGCCGCGTCGCCGGGCACGTCACCCCGTGCGCGATGCTCCGTCCCCGATTCATGAACAGGCGCGCCGACGGTCTTTTCGGCTGTCGACGCCGTTCAAGTCTTTGAAAACATGGCCGAATCCGGTCGGAAATCGTCGATCGGTGTTGCATGCGCCCCGTATCCGGGTTAAAATCTTCGGCTTCTCACTTGCCACACCGGTTCAGACGCCCGGGTGGCTTTAATCCACAAGGAGTGTGTAATGCGTCATTACGAAATCGTATTCATCGTGCACCCCGATCAGAGCGAGCAAGTGCCCGCGATGATCGAGCGTTACAAGACCACGATCACGACGCACGGCGGCCAGATCCACCGTGTCGAAGACTGGGGCCGTCGCCAGCTGGCCTACATGATCGAGAAACTCGCGAAGGCTCACTACGTCTGCATGAACATCGAGTGCGACCAGACGACGCTCGACGAACTCGAACACGCGTTCAAGTTCAACGACGCCGTGCTGCGTCACCTCATCGTCAAGATGAAGAAGGCCGAGACCGGCCCGTCGCCGATGATGAAGGAAGTTCAGCGCGAAGAAGCCAAGAAGGCGGCTGCAGCTCAGCCGACCGAAGCGCAGGCTTAAGTTCGTCACTCATTAAGCCATCAAGGAGCGCGCCACTCACGTGAACAGGTTGCAATTGACGGCGAGCGTCGTCGAACGCGCACCGGTGCGATATACGCCGGCAGGTGTTCCGATCGCAAGCGCCACGTTGCATCACCGCACGGAAGTCGTCGAAGCAGGCATTCCCCGTCAGGTCGAAATGACGATCGAGGCGGTGGCGGCCGGTGAGGCGAGCGGCAGGCTGGAAAGTCGTGAAATGGGCGTCGAAACGCTGTTCACGGGATTTCTGGCAAAGAAGAGCCGCAACGCGAGAACCTTGGTGTTTCACATCACTGCATTGCAGGACATAGGAAAGGACTGAAATCATGGCCCGCCCGACTGGTAAGAAATTCGACAAGCGTCGTCAGCAACAAAACCCGCTCTTCAAGCGCAAGAAGTTCTGCCGTTTCACGGCTGCCGGCGTCGAGCAGATCGACTACAAGGACACGGAAACGCTGAAGGACTTCATCGGCGAAAACGGCAAGATCACGCCGGCTCGTCTGACGGGTACGAAGGCGCACTATCAGCGTCAGCTGGACACGGCAATCAAGCGTGCGCGTTTCCTCGCGCTGCTGCCGTACACCGATCAGCACAAGGCGTAATCAGGCGACGCAATAAGGAGAATTCGAATGCAAATCATTCTGTTGGAAAAAGTCGCCAATCTGGGCAACCTGGGCGATATCGTCAAGGTCAAGGACGGTTACGCTCGCAACTTCCTGATCCCGAATCGCAAGGCTCGCCGTGCAACGAAGGAAGCGATTGCCGAATTCGAAGTTCGCCGCGCTGAACTCGAAAAGATCGCTGCTGAAAAGCTGGCGGCATCGCAGGCAGTTGGCGAGAAGCTGAACGGCCAGTCGTTCGAAATCACGCAGAAGTCGGGCGTTGACGGCCGTCTGTTCGGCTCGGTCACGAACGGCGATGTCGCGGAACTGCTGAAGAAGGCAGGTTTCGAAGTCGAGAAGCTGCAAGTTCGCATGCCGGAAGGCCCGCTGAAGATGATCGGCGAGCACAACGTTCAGGTCGCGCTGCACACGGACGTCGTCGTCGACGTCACGGTCAACGTGATCGGCGACCACGCGTAAGCGTATGCAAGCTTTCCGGGCGGCTTCCGCCGTCCGGACAAGGGCAGGCGCCTGGGCAACCGGGGCCTGCCTTTTTTATTGCCCGATTGCCGGAGCGGTAGCGCTGCTGCGATCAATTCGCGATAATCCCAACCCATGAACGCGCCGCAAGATCCTCAAATCGAATCGCTGAAAGTCCCGCCGCATTCGGTCGAAGCCGAGCAGTCGGTACTCGGCGGCCTGTTGCTCGACAACGCGGCATGGGACCGGATTGCCGACTTCCTGTCGCAGGGCGACTTCTATCGCTACGACCATCGGATCATCTACGAGCACATCGGCCGGCTGATCGCGTCGACGCGCCCGGCCGACGTCGTGACCGTGTACGAAGCGCTGACCACGTCCGGCAAGGCCGACGACGTCGGCGGCCTCGCGTACCTGAACGCACTCGCGCAGAATACGCCGAGCGCCGCGAACATCCGCCGCTACGCGGAAATCGTGCGCGACCGCGCGGTGCTGCGCCGGCTCGTTTCGGTCGCCGACGAAATCTCGGCCGACGCATTCAATCCGCAGGGCAAGGAAGTTCGCCAGCTCCTCGACGAGGCCGAATCGAAGGTGTTCTCGATCGCCGAAGAGGGCGCGCGCGGCAACCAGGGCTTCCTCGAGATCGGTCCACTGCTCACGCAGGTCGTCGAGCGCATCGACACGCTGTATCACACCGCGAACCCGAGCGACGTCACGGGCACGCCGACGGGCTTCGTCGACCTCGACCGGATGACGTCCGGGATGCACGGCGGCGAACTGATCATCGTCGCAGGGCGGCCGTCGATGGGTAAGACCGCATTTTCGATGAACATCGGCGAATACGTCGCGGTCGAGTACGGGCTGCCGGTTGCGGTGTTCTCGATGGAAATGCCGGGCACCCAGCTCGTGATGCGTATGCTCGGCTCGATCGGCCGGCTCGACCAGCACCGGATGCGTACCGGTCGGCTGACGGACGAAGACTGGCCGAAGCTGACGCACGCGGTGCAGAAGATGAGCGAGGCGCAGCTCTTCATCGACGAGACGGGCGGCCTGAACCCGATGGAATTGCGTTCGCGCGCGCGGCGTCTGGCTCGCCAATGCGGCAAGCTCGGCCTGATCATCGTCGACTACCTGCAGCTGATGTCGGGCTCGTCGCAGGGCGAGAACCGCGCGACCGAAATCTCGGAAATCTCGCGATCGCTGAAGAGTCTGGCCAAGGAGCTGGACGTGCCGGTGATCGCGCTGTCGCAGCTGAACCGCGGGCTGGAGCAGCGTCCGAACAAGCGTCCGGTGATGTCTGATTTGCGTGAATCGGGCGCAATCGAACAGGACGCCGACGTGATCCTGTTCATCTATCGTGACGAGGTCTACAATCCGGACAGCCCGGACAAGGGTACGGCCGAAATCATCATCGGCAAGCAGCGTAACGGCCCGATCGGGCCCGTTCGGCTCACGTTCCTGGGCCAATACACGAAGTTCGACAATTTTGCGGGGGCGCAGAACTTCTACGGCGAGTAACACTTCTTCGCCAGATGTAAACCGTTATTTCACCAAGCGTTGTATCCAATCCCGGCGCGCGCATATGCGCGCGTCGCGTCGCAACCGAAAACGGTACAATATCGCCCGTTTTCGTGACAGTCGTTTGACAATCTCTCAGGAATCCCATGTTCGGTCGATTCATGCCCACCGAGGGCAAGTTCTTTGAACTCTTCAACGCGCACGCGAAGCACATCGTTTCCGGTGGCCGCGAGCTCGAACTGCTGATCGACAATCTCGCCGACGCCGAGATTCACAAGCAAAACGTGCAGACCGCCGAGAAGGCCGCTGACAAGCTGACGCATGAAGCGATCGATCTGCTGCACAAGACCTTCATCACGCCGCTCGATCGCGACGAGATCCACAAGCTGATCACGACGATGGACGACATCCTCGACCTGATGGAGGACGTCGCGACGGCTGTGTCGCTGTACGACGTGCAATCCGTCACGTCCGAGGCGAGCCAGCTCGCGCACATCGTCACGCAGTCGGCGCAGCACGTGCAGCAGGCCGTCGGATTGCTGTCCGACATGAAGCAGTCGGCGCAAATCCTCAAGCAGTGCGAGGAGATCGACCGCTGGGAGTCGGAGGCCGATCGCGTGTTGCGCGCGGCGATGTCGAAGCTGTTCCGCGAGGAAGACGACGTGAAGACGCTCATCAAGCTGAAGGCGATCTACGAACTGCTCGAGGAGATCACCGACAAGTGCGAGGACGTCGCGAACATCATCGAAGGCATCGTGCTGGAAAACGCCTGAGCGGACCACGATGCATTCGATACAACTCGCCCTATGGATGGTCGCGACGCTCGTGCTCGTCGCGCTCGTATTTGATTTCATGAACGGCTTCCACGACGCGGCGAACTCGATCGCCACCGTCGTGTCGACCGGCGTGCTGAAACCCCAGCAGGCCGTGGTGTTCGCGGCCGCGTTCAACGTCATCGCGTATTTCATCTTCCACCTGAAGGTCGCGCAGACGGTCGGTAAAGGCACGATCGATCCCGAGATAGTCGACCACTATGTCGTGTTCGGTGCGCTGGTCGGTGCGATCGGCTGGAACGTGATCACGTGGTATTACGGGATTCCGTCGAGCTCGTCGCACGCGCTGATCGGCGGCCTCGTCGGCTCCGCGCTTGCGAAGTCGGGCTGGAGCTCGCTGAACATCGACGGCCTGATGAAGACCGTCGCGTTCATCTTCATCTCGCCGCTGCTCGGCTTCATCCTCGGCTCGCTGTTCATGCTCGGCGTGTCGTGGCTGTATTTCCGTACCGCACCCAGCAAGGTCGATCGCCGCTTCCGCCGTCTCCAGCTGCTGTCGGCCGGCCTGTACAGCCTGGGCCACGGCGGCAACGACGCGCAGAAGACGATCGGTATCATCTGGATGCTGCTGATCGCGTCGGGCTATGCATCGGCGACCTCCGATGCGCCGCCCGCGTGGGTGATCGGCGCGTGCTACCTGTCGATGGGTCTCGGCACGCTGTTCGGCGGCTGGCGCATCGTCCGCACGATGGGCCAGAAGATCACGAAGCTCAAGCCGGTCGGCGGTTTCTGTGCCGAAAGCGGCGGGGCGATCACGCTGTTCATTGCGTCGTTCCTCGGCATTCCGGTGTCGACCACGCACACGATCACCGGCGCGATCGTCGGCGTCGGCGCGACGCAGAAGCTGTCGGCCGTGCGCTGGGGCGTTGCCGGCAACATCGTATGGGCCTGGGTGCTGACGATTCCGGCATCCGCGCTGATCGCCGCGGGCGGATGGTGGATCGGGCATCAGATCTTCTGATTCCGAAACTGCCTGACGACACGACATGCGCCGCAAACCGAAAGGTTGCGGCGCATTTTCTTTGGTGGTCGGGGAATGCGCAGATGGGCCGGGAATGGCGGGTTTGCCGTCGGGATGTGCCCGGTCAGTAACTGCCGTTCGCGAAACGGGCGATCGGATCGTCCGCGGTGCCGGTGCGCGGGCCGAGCGGTGCGGGTTGCGTCGACGCGCGCAGCACCTGCACGGGCTCGATGCCGCGCGGCGACGGCGCGGCGGCTGCGGGCGGGGGCTCCGCATCGAACGCGGCAGCCTGGGCGGCCGTCAGTGCCGTCGTCGGAATCTGCGTGCCGGTCTCCGTCGGGGCCGTGCTCGCCGTCATCGCGGTCATGTCGCCATTCGCGGACGCAGCCTGCTGTTGGGCGGCCGGCACGCGCGGCGGGGGAGGTTCGTGCGGATCGGCCGCCGGGGCGACCGCCGCGGTCGATACGACCGGTGCCGCCTGGATGACCGGAGCGGGCGACGGGGCTACGCCGGCTTGTGACGAAGCGTAGGCCGGCTGGCGCGGCGCGGCGGCTGCGACGACCGGGGCCGGTGCGGCCGTCGGCGCATCGCGCCGTGCCTCGTAAGTCGGCGTATCGAACGGCGCCGGCGTGCCGCGCGGCGGCGCCACACGGCGAATTCCGTCGAAGCGCTTGGCCCAGTACGGGTTCGTCAGGTAGTCGAGCCGCACGGTGCCGCCGGTCGACGGTGCGTTGACGAAGCGCAGCTTGCCGACGTAGATGCCGACGTGCGAATGCGGGCGGCCGGTCGTATTGAAGAAGATCAGGTCGCCCGGCGCAACCTGGTCGGGGTCGATCGACACGCCGCGGCTGCTCATGTCGGCAGTCGTGCGCGGCAGGCTCACGTCGGCCGCACGGCCGATCACGTAGCGCACGAGCCCGCTGCAGTCGAAGCCGCTCGTCGGCGTGTTGCCGCCCCAGCGGTACGGCACGCCGACGAGGCTCATCGCCTGGATCGAGATCTCTTCCTGGCCGACGCTGTGATCGACGAATTTCGGGAAATTGGCAGGCGCAGGGAACGCGCGCGGCGTCGTGATCTTCATGCCGGAGGTGCGCGAAGCCGACTGCGGCGGCACGCTGGAGCAGGCCGCGAGCAGTGAAACGACGGCGACGGGAACCCAGATTCGAAGCATGACAAGGCTGACGAGCGCGAAGCGCTCGCGAATCGTATGACAACAGACAGACCCGATGGTAGACGTTCCGGCGGGGCTTAGGCAACCATTCCTGAGAATTTACTTGAAGTTTCGCGCGTAAGTGAGGTTGTTGCGTAACGAAGCATGACCAACGTTTCCGACCCCAAAAATAAAAGCGGCGCCCCGGAAACGGAGCGCCGCATGGCGTCGACGGCTGGCGGTCAGCCGGTCGCGCGTTACAGGATGTCCGACGCGTAGTCGGCGAGCCGCGAGCGTTCGCCGCGCGCGAGTGTCACGTGGCCGCTGTGGCCCCAACCCTTGAAGCGGTCGACGACGTAGGTCAGGCCCGAGCTGCCTTCGGTCAGGTAAGGCGTGTCGATCTGCGCGATGTTGCCGAGGCACACGATCTTCGTGCCGGGGCCCGCGCGCGTGACGAGCGTCTTCATCTGTTTCGGCGTGAGGTTCTGCGCTTCGTCGATGATCAGGTACTTGTCGACGAACGTGCGGCCGCGCATGAAGTTCATGCTCTTCACCTTCAGGCGCGAACGGATCAGCTCCTGCGTCGCCGCGCGGCCCCATTCGCCGGCTGCGTCGTCGGTCTTCTGCAGCACTTCGAGGTTGTCGTCGAATGCGCCCATCCACGGCTGCATCTTTTCTTCCTCGGTGCCGGGCAGGAAACCGATGTCCTCGCCGACTGGCACGGTCGCGCGCGTCACGATGATCTCGTTGTAGCGCTTGTCGTCGAGCACTTGCGCGAGGCCGGCCGCGAGCGCGACGAGCGTCTTGCCGGTGCCGGCCTGGCCGAGCAGCGTGACGAAGTCGATCTCGGGGTTCATCAGCAAGTTCAGCGCGAAGTTCTGCTCGCGGTTGCGCGCGGTGATGCCCCACACGTTGTTCTTGTGGTGGCTGTAGTCGCGCAGCGTCTGCAGCAGTGCCGTCTTCCCGTTCAGCTCGCGGACGATCGCATGGAACGTCGGTTCGCCGTTCTGCGGCTCGAGATAGACGAACTCGTTGACGAGCATCGACGCGACGAGCGGGCCCGTCACGCGGTAGTACGTGGTGCCCGTCTTGGTGTCCTGCCAGCTCTCCATGCCCTTCGCGTGCCTGGTCCAGAAGTCCTGCGGCAGTTCGCGCACCCCGGTATAGAGGAGGTCCTTGTCCTCGAGTACCTGGTCGTTGAAGTAGTCTTCCGCCGGCAGGCCGAGTGCATGCGCCTTGATCCGCATGTTGATGTCTTTCGACACCAGCACGACCTGATGGTCCGGCCGGTCGCGCTGCAGCGCGCGCACGACGCCCAGGATCTGGTTGTCGGCCTTGCCTTCCGGCAGGCCTTCGACGGGCGGAATGTTGGTGAGCGTCGTCTGGAAGTACAGGCGGCCGAGCGCCTCGCGGCTGCCGAGGCGCGACAGCGGAATGCCGGCCGAGATCGGGCCGCCGTCAGCGACCAGTGCATCGAGCGTGCGGCTCACCTGGCGCGCGTTACGCGCGACTTCGGACATCCCCTTCTTGTGGTTGTCGAGTTCCTCGAGCGTCATCATCGGCAGATAGACGTCGTGTTCCTCGAAGCGGAAGAGGCTGCTCGGGTCGTGCATCAGCACGTTGGTGTCGAGCACGAACAGCTTCTGGAGTTCGGCTTCGGCCGGCTTGCGGCCGCGCGACTTCGTCGCGGCGCCGGCATCGCGTGCAGGTGTCGCGGCCGGTTTCCCGCCGACGGGCTTGTCGTGGCGTGCCTCGACCGGCGCGGCGGGCGCCGCTTCGGCCGGCGCCTGCATCGGCTGCAGCAGCGCCGCGGTCTGTTTGGTCTTGCGGCCGCGGGCGGGTGTGCTTGCCGCTTCTTGCGCCGACGACGCGACGGCACGCAGCGGCGCAGCCGTGTTCGCGGCTTCGGTCATCGGTTGGGCCACGCTGGCCGGGCCATAGTCACCGGCTGTGGATGCGTCCCCTTCGGCGGATTTCTTCGCGGCTTTCGCGGGCCGCGCTTTCGCCTTGTATTCGTCGGGCGGCAGCAGGCTGCCGAGCTTGCTGGGGGGGGTAGGCAAAGGCATGGTGTCCCTCGGGAGGAATCGTGTCGCATGAAGTGCGCCGCTGATCGCATCCTGCGTGACGTACACGCATGCAGTTTGCGCGCGGTGGCGCACAGGAATTTCGTCTAGCCGGTTCGCCTAAGTGTCGATCAGCTCCTTGACGGGGTAAGGGCCGGACCGAGGGCCGGCGCGCAGTCCATAAAAAAAGCCGCTGCCCCGTCGACAGGGACATGCGGCTCGGCTGATACCGTCGTAATGCGCGTCAGGTGCCGGGAAGCATCGCAACGGGCACCGGTGCAGCTACGAGAAATATGGAGCGAACTGGCATTCATTGCGGCCCAATATAACGCGGCTCAAAGCGCTTGTACAGCACTTAGCACGTCGTCCACGTGGCCGGGCACCTTGATGCCTCGCCATGCCTGGCGAAGCACGCCGTCGGCGTCGATCAGGAACGTCGAACGCTCGATTCCGCGCACTTCCTTGCCATACATTTTCTTCATCTTGATGACATCGAAAAGCGCGCACAGCGCCTCGTCGGCATCGGAGATCAGCGGGAACGGCAGTTCGAGCTTTGCCTTGAAGTTGTCATGCGAGCGCAGGCTGTCACGCGACACGCCGATGACTTCGGCGCCGGCCTTCTTGAACTTCGGATAGAGATCGCGGAACTGCAGGCCTTCGGTGGTGCAGCCCGGCGTGTTGTCCTTCGGATAGAAATACAGGACGAGCTTCTTGCCCTTCAGGTCGGACAGCGAAATGTCGCCGCCCGTAGCCGGTGCGGTGAAATCGGGAACTTGACGGTCAACTTCGACGGACACGTGTTTCTCCTGTTGTTATGGAAAGGCGCCGCTCGGGCGGCGCGGTACGGCGGGACGTCGCGGCGGCACGCCGCAAGGGCGGGGCCGGCGGCGCCGGCGCGCGCGAACTCAGTCGGGCTGGACGATCAGTTCGCCGGAGCGGCCGGGAATCTCGCCCCACGTGACAGGGTACGATGGCAGCGAGTCGCGGTCCAGCGTCGCGTGGTAATCGCCCATCGTCGCAAACGTATGTCCCTGTGCGCGCCACCCGGCGAGCAACTGCTCGAACACCGGCGCGAGCTTCTGGCCTTCCAGTTCCGCATGCAGCGTGAACACCTGGTCGTGCGGATTGGTCTCCGTGAACTTCAGGATATGCGCGGCGACGTTGTGCGTGTCGATGCCGTCGATGCCGAGCACTTCGTCGAGCGTAGGCAGCGTGGTCGGCATCTGCACGTGCGACAGCGTGCGGCCGCCGACCACGGGCAGGTACGGCGAATGGCCGCGACCGTCGGATGCGTAGCGCATCCCCCATGCGTCGATCTGCTCGAACGCCGCGTCGTTCATCTGCCAGCCGGCCGCGCCGTGCGTGACGGGCGGCGCGCCGAAGACGTCGACGAAGCGCGCGTGGCTCTTCTGCATTTCACGCACGGTCCAGTCGCGATCGCGCACGCGCACGTTGTCCTGCCAGTACACGTGATCCCAGGTGTGGATCCCGCATTCGAAGCCGGCCTCGTGGATCGCGCGCATGTCCGCGATCGCGCGGCGGCCGATGTCGGGGCCCGGCAGCAGCACGCCGTACATCAGCTGCTTCACGCCGTAATGCTCGACCACCGACGTGCGCGACACCTTCTTCAGGAAGCCGGGGCGGAACACGCGCCGCAGCGCCCAGCCCGTGTGATCGGGCCCGAGGCTGAAGAGGAAGGTCGCGCGCGCACTGAAGCGGTCGAAGATGCGCGCGAGGTTCGGCACGCCTTCGCGGGTGCCGCGCAGCGTGTCGACGTCGATCTTGAGGACGATACGAGCCAAGCGAGCGTCCCGTCAGTTCTGCTGCTCGACCAGCGCGCGCGCGTCGGCGACATGGCCGCGATACGCTTCGAAGATCTTGCGCAGCGCGTCGTCGAACGTCGATTGCGGCGCCCATGCGAGCTCCTGCATCGTGTTGTCGATCTTCGGCACGCGGTTCTGCACGTCCTGGTAGCCGTTGCCGTAGTAGGCGCCCGACGTCGTTTCGACGAGCTGCACCTGCTTCGCGGAGCCGGCGTATTCCGGGTATTCGGCGGCCAGTTCGAGCATCTTGTGCGCGAGCTCGCGAACCGAGAAGTTGTTCTTCGGATTCCCGATGTTGTAGATCTTGCCCGACGCGACGCCGTTCTTGTTCTCGATGATCTTCATCAGCGCGCTGATGCCGTCATCGATATCGGTGAATGCGCGCTTCTGCGAGCCGCCGTCCACGAGGCTGATGTTCTCGCCGCGCACGATGTGGCCGAGGAACTGCGTGACGACGCGCGAGCTGCCTTCCTTCGGCGTGTAGATCGAGTCGAGGCCCGGGCCGATCCAGTTGAACGGACGGAACAGCGTGAAGTTCAGGCCTTCCATCCCGTAGCCCCAGATCACGCGGTCCATCAGCTGCTTCGAGCACGCGTAGATCCAGCGCGGCTTGTTGATCGGGCCGTAGGTGAGTGCCGATGCATCCGGGTCGAACTGCTCGTCCGAGCACATGCCGTAGACCTCGGAGGTCGACGGGAACACGAGGTGCTTGCCATACTTGACGGCCGAACGCACGATCGGCAGGTTCGCCTCGAAGTCGAGCTCGAACACGCGCAGCGGCTGCTGGACGTAGGTGGCGGGCGTCGCGATCGCCACGAGCGGCAGGATCACGTCGCACTTCTTCACGTGATACTCGACCCACTCCTTGTTGATCGTGATGTCGCCTTCGAAGAAGTGCATCCGCTCGTGGTTGACGAGGTCGCCCAGTCGATCGGTCTGCATGTCCATGCCGAACACTTCCCAATCGGTGGTTTCAAGAATGCGCTTCGACAGGTGATGGCCGATGAAGCCGTTCACACCCAGGATCAGGACTTTTTTTGCTTTCATGAATGACGGGAAGAATGAATGAACTGCGCGAATTCCGCGGGCGTCACGACGGTTTCGCTGCCGTCGCGCTGCTGCCACAGCTCGAGAATGGATAGGGCGCGGCTGTCGCCGCAGACGCCGAATAGCGCATTATCGCTTACGTGCAGGCCGGGCGGCAAATCCGCCGCGGCCGCGGCGACCGCGCTGCCGGGCGCCGCGAGGCGCGCGCGGGCGATCACGAACCGCGTGCCGCCGACGTCGGTGAACGCGCCCGGATACGGGGGCGCGACCGCGCGAACCAGGTTGTAGACCTGCGCGGCCGGCTTCGACCAGTCGACGCGGCCGTCCTCCGGCTTGCGTCCGCCGTAGTAGCTGCCGTTCGCGACATCGTTCGGCAGATGCGGCGCATCGCCCGCGAGCAGCGCGGGCAGCACGCGCCAGAGCGTCTGCTCGGCGGCCACGGTCACCTTGTCGAACACCTGCATGGCGGTGTCGTCCGGCAGGATCGGCACCGCGGTCTGGCCGATGATCGCGCCGGCGTCGGGCTTCGCGGCCATCTCGTGCAGCGTCGCGCCGGTTTCCGTTTCGCCGTTCAGCACGGCCCAGTTGGTCGGTACCCGACCCCGGTATTTCGGCAGCAGCGAACCGTGCATGTTGTACGCGCCGCGCGGCGCGATCGCGAGCAGGTCCACCGGCAGCATGTGGCGGTAGTAGAACGAGAAGATGAAGTCCGGCTGCGCGTCGGCTACCGCGCGGCGCAGTGCCGGATCGGTGGGGGCGGCCGGCGTGACGACCGGGATCCCGTGCTCGGCGGCGACGGATGCGACGCTGCCGAACCAGATGTTCTCGTTCGGATTGTCCTCGTGCGTGACGACGAGCGCGACGTCGACGCCGCGTGCCAGCAACACCTGCAGGCACCGCACGCCGACGTTGTGATACGCGAAGACGACGGCGCGCGGCTTCATTGCGACACCCCCGTGCGAGTCGTGCCGGCCGGCACCGCCGGCATGCCGTCATGCTGTTCGAGCACGGCCTGGATCAGGTAGCGCGGCCGCGCACGGACTTGCTGGTAGATGCGGCCGACGTATTCGCCGAGCAGGCCGAGCGCGAAGATGATCACGCCGAGCAGGAAGAACGTGATCGCGAACAGCGTGAACACGCCTTGCACTTCCGCGCCGACGATGAAACGGCGCACGAGCAGCAGCACGAACAGCGCGGCGGAGCCGAGCGACAGGATCACGCCGATGAACGACAGCCACTGCAGCGGCACGACCGAGAAGCCCGTCACGAGGTCGAAGTTCAGCCGGATCAGGCTGTACAGCGAGTATTTGGACTCGCCCGCGAAGCGTTCTTCGTGCGCGACCTCGATTTCGGTCGGGTTCTGCGCGAACGTATAGGCCAGCGCGGGGATGAACGTGTTGACTTCGCCGCACACGTTGATCGTGTCGATGATGCGGCGGCTGTACGCGCGCAGCATGCAGCCCTGGTCGGTCATCTTGATCCGCGTGATGCGCTCGCGCAGCCGGTTCATCATCTGCGATGCCTTGCGTCGCCACAGGCTGTCCTGACGCTGCTTGCGGATCGAGCCAACGTAGTCGTAGCCCTCGCGCATCTTCGCGATCAGCTTGCCGATTTCCTCGGGCGGGTTCTGCAGGTCGGCGTCGAGCGTGATGACGATGTCGCCGCGCGACTGCGCGAAGCCGGCGAGGATCGCCATGTGCTGGCCGTAGTTGCCGTTGAGCAGCACGACGCGCGTCGTGTCGGGGCGCACGTGGAACTGGTCCGCCAGCATCGCGGCCGAGCGGTCGCGGCTGCCGTCGTTGATCAGGATCACTTCGTACGACGTGCCGAGTGCGTCGAGTGCCGGGTACAGGCGCGCGAACAGCGCGGCCAGGCCGTCTTCCTCGTTGTACACGGGGATGATGACCGATACCTCCGGGTTCGCGGCGCCCGGATGCCCGGCGCGTGCTTCAAGGTGATTCATGTACGCTTATTTTCCGTATTGTTCGCAAATCTGGTTGACGGCGTCGGCCACGCGACGCACGTCGTCTTCCGTCATCTGCGTGAAGAGCGGCAGCGTGACGGTCGATGCACCGTATCGTTCGGCGTGGGGGAACATGCCCTCCTTGAAGCCGCGTGCACGATACAGCGTGAAAAGATGGATGGCCGGGTAGTGGACGCCCGTGCCGATCCCGCGTTCCTTCATCTGCGCCATGAAATCGGCGCGCGAGATCGACAGACGGTCGAGCGGCAGCGTGACCTGGAACATGTGCCAGTTGCTGTTCTCGAAATCGGCGACGGGCAGGCCGAGCCCGAGCTTCACGGCCGGGCCGCCGTCGAGCGCGGCGAAGTACGCGCGCACGAGGGCGCGGCGCTGCGCGGTGAAGCGCTCGAGATGCGGCAGCTGGCCGAGGCCGACGCGCGCGGCGACGTCGGTCAGGTTGTACTTGCCGCCGAGCACGTCGCAGTCCATCCCGTCGAAGCCGGTGCGCGTGATGCCCTGCAGCCGGTACTTCTGCGCGAGCGTCGCCTCGTCCTCGTTGTTCAGCACGAGCGCGCCGCCTTCGATCGTCGTCAGGTTCTTGTTCGCGTGGAAGCTGAACGACACGATGTCGCCGATCGCGCCGATGCGCTTGCCTTTCCAGGTCGAGCCGAGCGCCTGCGCGGCGTCCTCGATCACGCGGAGGTTGTGTGCGCGCGCGATTGCGTACAGGCGGTCCATGTCGACCGGCAGGCCGGCCAGGTAGACCGGGATGATCGCCTTCGTGCGCGGCGTGATCGCCTGCTCGAGCTTGTCGAGGTCGATGTTGCGCGTGACGGGGTCGATGTCGGCGAATACGGGCGTCGCGCCCGTCTCGAGGATCACGTTGCTGGTCGACACCCACGACGCCGGCGTCGTGATCACCTCGTCGCCGGGGCCGACGCCCGCGATGCGCAGGCCGATCTCGAGCGTGCAGGTGCCCGAATTGAACGCGCGGACCGGACGGCCGCCGCAGTACTCGGACAGCGCTGCCTCGAATTTCTGGCTTTGCGGGCCGGTGGTGATCCAGCCCGAGCGCAGCACTTCGACGACGCCCTGGATGGTTTCCTCGTCGATCTCGGGGCGGGTGAACGGCAGGAACGGAGCGGTAGTCTGGCTCATGAACGCTTGTGGCCTGTAATGGCTGGTAATAAAGGGGTCGGGCGATCCGGCCCGAAACCGGCATTAAACACCGGTTGCCGGATTCGTACCGTGATTTTTTGTAGGCGGACGCTTAATGCCCGCCAGGCCCGGCGCGCTCAACTGCGCGCGAGCACGAGCACGCCGATCAGGATGATGCCGATGCCGACGAGCCGCTGGACCGACAGCACCTCGCCGAACAGGTACCAGGCGGCAAACGCGTTGACCACGTAGCCGAGCGACAACATCGGGTACGCGATCGACACGTCGACCCGCGACAGGCCGAGAATCCAGACGACCACGCTCAGCACGTAGCAGCCGAGGCCGCCGATGATCGGCAGCTGGGTCGCGATCTTCAGGCCGACGGGGATGATGTTCGCACGGCTGAATTCGAAGTGTCCAACGGCGTTGACGCCGGCTTTCAGCAGGAGTTGCGCACAGGCGTTGAGCATCACGCCGGTGATGATGCAGACGAACGAAACGGGATTCATGCGGCGGGGGTCCTTACGATTGCGGTTTCTCGACGATCACGCGGCGGTTGTCGCGCGCGATCACGCGCATCGGCACGCCTTGCTTGACCAGCGTGTCGTACTGGCCGGGGGGCATGATCGCGAGCGCATGGGTTTCCTGCTTCCAGCGTTCGATCCATTGGTCGACGGTCGGGATCCACTTGTTCGGCTCGACCGAGATCCCGAATGCGAGTTCGTCCTGGCGCTGGACCATGATCGTCGTGTGGCCCATGTAGAACGGGAACGTGTGATCGAGCATCTCGATCGAGTAGAACGGCGTGTCGGGCGGCAGCTTCGCCAGTTCGGCGCGCACGGCGGGCGCGAGCAGCGCGCCCGAGCTGTAGCGCCCGAATTCGTCGTGACCGGTGCCGCCGATCGTGCCGAACGCGAGCCACGCGGCGCCGAACGCGGTGATCGCGGCCGCGACGCCCACGCGGCGGTTCAGCCATGCGGCCGCGAGCGTCAGCGCACCCGCGACCGCGAGGCCCGCGTACAGCCACAGCTGGAACGCGCGATACAGCGCGTTCGGCGTGCGGGTGTCGCCCTGATACGCGAGGAAGACGATCCCGAACGCCGCGACGACGAAGAACACGAGGTAGCCGAGCAGGTGACGGCGGAACCGGTCGGCGCTCATCAGCGGCAGGTACGCGCCGATCATCAGTGCGAGCGCCGGCGCGACCGGCAGCACGTACGAGATCAGCTTCGAATGCGATGCGCTGAAGAACAGGAAGATGAACGCGCTCCAGATCAGCAGCACGAGCATCGGGGAGAAGCCGTTCGGCTGACGCGGCATGCGCAGTGCATGGCGGATGCTTTGCCACGCGACCGACAGCCACGGCAGGAAGCCGACCAGCAGCACCGGCACGAAATAGTAGAGCGGGCCCGGGCGGTTCTGTTCGGGGGTCAGGTATCGGCGAAACTGCTGGACGATGAAGAAGAAGTTGAAGAACTCGGGGTTGCGCTGCTGGACGAGCACGAACCACGGCGTGACGATCGCGAAGAAGATCACGAGGCCGCTGACCAGATACAGCCGCTTCCACAGCGCCCAGTCGCGGGCGATCAGCGTATAGAGCACCAGCACGGCGCCGGGCAGGATCAGGCCGACGAGTCCCTTGGACAGCACGGCGAACCCCATCGCGGCCCAGCACGCCCACATCCAGCCGCGCGCCGCGCCCGCCTGCAGCCCGGGCCGCTGCGCGAGCAGCAGCGAGCAGAGCGACAGCGTCATCCAGAACGCGAGCCCCATGTCGAGCGCGTTGAAGTGGCCCATCAGGTTCCAGTACGGCGAGCATGCGAGCACGACGGCCGCGAGGAAGCCCGACAGCGGATTGAACAGGCGCGCGCCCGTGAAGCCGACAAGCAGCACGCCAGCGAAGCTGGCGAGGCCCGTGTAGAGGCGCGCCTGCCATTCGCCGATGCCGAACCACGCGAACGTCAGCGCGTTCAGCCAGGTCTGCAGCGGCGGCTTCTCGAAGTACTTGTAGCCGTTGTAGCGCGGCGTGATCCAGTCGCCGGTGACGAACATTTCGCGTGCCATTTCCGCGTAGCGGCCTTCGTCGCTCGGGATCAGGTGGCGCAGCCCGAGCGGTGCGAACCAGACGATCGCGAGCGCGACGAGCAGGAGGACGAGCGTGATGCGATTGAGCGGTAGCCTCGACGGCGTATCGTTCATGGATTTTCAGCCTGTTGGTTGTTGTAAGAGCCGCCGGCGGGTTGCGCCGGGGCGGCCGGCTTGCCGGTCATCGACCCGGACGACGATCCGGGGATCGACCCGGTGTGCCGGCCCGAGTTTTACCGCAACGATGATTAACGTTCAATTAAGAGCGCGGCGGCGACCTTGCGGCCCTCGGCCATCAGGATGTTGTAGGTGCGGCAGGCGGCCTGGAAATCCATCGTCTCGACGCCGATCCGCTTGGCCGTGAGCGCCGCCACGAGGCGCGGGTGCGGGAAGCGCAGCCGCGCGCCGCTGCCGAAGATCACGAGCTCGGGGGCCGGGTCGAGCAGCATCGCGAAATGCTCGGGCGCGAGCGCGTCGAACGACGACACGGGCCAGTCCCGCACCGGTGCGCCGGGCAGCACGATGACGCTTCCTTCGTGGCGTTGGAGGTTGACGTCGACATAATCGGGGCCGTAGCCGGTGACGGTGTTGAGCACGCCGCTCGTGTCCTGGTGCAGTTTCAAATCGGTATTCCGCGGTTCCGTGGAGGGAGTGTCTGGCAAGGGCCGCACGGGCCCGGGCGGCCGGTTTCGCGACCGCCGCGCGCGGGACGCCTGACGGCGCGGGCCCGGAGCGGCCATGGTGCATTGCGAAAGTCGGCCAAAATCCGCTAAATTATAACTTTTTGGTCGCCCCCGGGCGCCACTTGCATCGTGCGTCGCCACAAGCCGCGTTCGACCGCCCGCATTTTTCCCAGTCTAGACAGCGCGCACAGACCGGCCGCTCTCCAGTTTTGATCCCGTCCCCCGGCCGCAAGGCCAACCCAGGAACCGTGTCGTCGTGAAACCGATTCAGAAGTCGAACAAGCTGCTCAACGTCTGCTACGACATCCGTGGCCCGGTGCTCGAGCACGCGAAGCGCCTCGAGGAAGAAGGCCACCGCATCATCAAGCTGAACATCGGCAACCTCGCGCCGTTCGGTTTCGACGCGCCTGACGAAATCATCCAGGACATGATCCGTAACTTGCCGGCGTCGTCCGGCTATTCGGATTCGAAGGGCGTGTTCTCGGCACGCAAGGCCGTGATGCACTACACGCAGCAAAAGGGCGTCGTGGGCGTCGGTCTCGACGACATCTACATCGGCAACGGCGCGTCCGAGCTGATCGTGATGGCGACCCAGGCGCTCCTGAACGACGGCGACGAAGTGCTGCTGCCGGCGCCCGATTACCCGCTGTGGACGGCCGCCGTGAGCCTGTCGGGTGGCACGCCCGTGCATTACGTGTGCGACGAGCAGAACGCGTGGATGCCCGACCTCGACGACATCCGCCGCAAGATCACGCCGAACACCAAGGCGATCGTCGTGATCAACCCGAACAACCCGACCGGCGCGCTTTATTCCGACGAATTGCTGCGCGATCTGCTCGAGATCGCGCGCCAGCACGGGCTGATCGTGTTCGCCGACGAGGTCTACGACAAGATCGTCTACGACGGGCTCGAGCACACGGCGCTGGGCTCGCTGTCGGAAGACGTGATCACCGTCACGTTCAACAGCCTGTCGAAGAGCTATCGCTCGTGCGGCTATCGCGCGGGCTGGATGGCCGTGTCGGGCCTCGGCGGCGACAACCGCCGGCGCGCGAAGGATTATCTGGAAGGGCTCGGAATCCTGTCGTCGATGCGCCTGTGCGCGAACGTGCCCGGGCAGTTCGCGATCCAGACCGCGCTCGGCGGCTACCAGAGCATCAAGGAGCTGATCGTGCCGAGCGGGCGCCTGTACAAGCAGCGCGAGCTGGCGTATGACATGCTCACGTCGATTCCGGGCGTGACCTGCGTGAAACCGCAGGCCGCGCTGTACATGTTCCCGCGCCTCGATCCGAAGCTCTATCCGATCCAGAACGACCAGCAGTTCATTCTCGACCTGTTGCTCGAGGAACGCGTGCTGCTCGTGCAGGGAACGGGCTTCAACTGGGCGGCGCCGGATCACTTCCGCGTGGTCTTCCTGCCGAACCTCGACGACCTGACCGATTCGATCAACCGGATCGCGCGCTTCCTCGACGGCTACCGCAAGCGCCATTCGGTCTGAGCGGACAAGGTCCCCGGCATTCATTCATTCTTACTCATCGATCACACGCAGCATGGAACCGATCAAAGTTGGCCTGTTGGGCTTCGGCACCGTCGGCAGCGGCACCTTCACGGTGCTGCACCGCAACCAGGAAGAAATCAAGCGACGCGCGGGACGCGGCATCGAGGTCGCGCGCATCGCGGTGCGCAACCCGGCCAAGGCGCAGGCCGCGCTCGGCGGTAACGCCGGCGCCGCGCAGATCACCGACGATTTCAACGCGGTCGTCGACGACCCGTCGATTTCGATCATCGCCGAGATGATCGGCGGCACGGGCATCGCGCGCGAGCTCGTGCTGCGCGCGATCGCGAACGGCAAGCACGTCGTGACGGCGAACAAGGCGCTGCTCGCGGTGCACGGCACCGAGATCTTCGAGGCCGCGCGCGAAAAGGGCGTGATGGTCGCGTTCGAGGCGGCCGTCGCCGGCGGCATCCCGATCATCAAGGCGCTGCGCGAAGGCCTGACCGCGAACCGCATCCAGTACATCGCCGGCATCATCAACGGCACGACGAACTACATCCTGTCGGAAATGCGCGACCGCGGCCTCGACTTCGCGACCGCGCTGAAGGCCGCGCAGGAGCTCGGCTACGCGGAAGCCGATCCGACCTTCGACATCGAAGGCGTCGACGCCGCGCACAAGGCGACCATCATGAGCGCGATCGCGTTCGGCGTGCCGGTCCAGTTCGACCGCGCGTACGTCGAAGGCATCAGCAAGCTCGACGCGACCGACATCCGCTACGCGGAAGAGCTCGGCTACCGGATCAAGCTGCTCGGCATCACGCGCCGCGCCGAAAACGGCATCGAGCTGCGCGTGCATCCGACGCTGATTCCCGAGAAGCGCCTGCTCGCGAATGTCGAGGGTGCGATGAACGCGGTCGTCGTGCACGGCGACGCGGTCGGCACGACGCTGTATTACGGCAAGGGCGCGGGCGCGGAACCGACCGCGTCGGCGGTCGTCGCGGATCTCGTCGACGTCACGCGCCTGCACACGGCCGACCCCGAGCATCGCGTCCCGCATCTCGCGTTCCAGCCGGACAGCCTGTCGAACACGCCGATCCTGCCGATCGAGGAAGTGACGAGCGGCTACTACCTGCGCCTGCGCGTGGCCGACCAGACGGGCGTGCTCGCGGACATCACGCGCATCCTCGCCGCGACGGGCATCTCGATCGACGCGCTGCTGCAGAAGGAATCGGAGCAGGTCGACGACGCGAACGGCGAAACCGACATCATCCTGATCACGCACGAGACGCTGGAGAAGCACGTGAACGCGGCGATCGCGCAGATCGAAGGCCTCGCGACCGTGGTATCGAAGGTGACGAAGCTGCGCATGGAAGCGCTGAACTGAGGACCAGGAACGACATGAACTACATCTCCACGCGCGGCGCCGGCATCGGCGAGCGCCACACGTTCTCCGACATCCTGCTCGGCGGTCTCGCGAAGGACGGCGGGCTGTACCTGCCGGCCGAGTATCCGAAGGTATCGGCCGACGAACTGGCGCGCTGGCGCACGCTGCCGTACGCGGATCTCGCGTTCGAGATCCTGTCGAAGTTCTGCGACGACGTGCCGGCCGACGACCTGCGCGCGATCACGCGCCGCACGTATACGGCCGCCGTGTACAGCAACACGCGCCACGGCGAGAACGCGTCCGACATCACGCCGCTGAAGACGCTCGGCACCGAGAACGGCGCGCCGATCTCGCTGCTCGAACTGTCGAACGGCCCGACGCTCGCGTTCAAGGACATGGCGATGCAGCTGCTCGGCAACCTGTTCGAGTACACGCTCGCGAAGCACGGCGAAGCGCTGAACATCCTCGGCGCGACGTCGGGCGACACGGGCAGCGCGGCCGAATACGCGATGCGCGGCAAGGCCGGCGTGCGCGTGTTCATGCTGTCGCCGCACAAGAAGATGAGCGCGTTCCAGACCGCCCAGATGTTCAGCCTGCAGGATCCGAACATCTTCAACCTCGCGGTCGAAGGCGTGTTCGACGACTGCCAGGACATCGTGAAGGCCGTGTCGAACGATCACGCGTTCAAGGCGCAGCAGAAGATCGGCACCGTCAACTCGATCAACTGGGCGCGCGTCGTCGCGCAGGTCGTGTACTACTTCAAGGGCTATTTCGCGGCGACGACGTCCAACGACGAGCGCGTGTCGTTCACGGTGCCGTCGGGCAACTTCGGCAACGTCTGCGCGGGGCACATCGCGCGGATGATGGGCCTGCCGATCGCGAAGCTCGTGGTCGCGACCAACGAGAACGACGTGCTCGACGAGTTCTTCCGCACCGGCGCATATCGCGTGCGCAGCGCGGAAAACACGTATCACACGAGCAGCCCGAGCATGGACATCTCGAAGGCGTCGAACTTCGAGCGCTTCGTGTTCGACCTGCTCGGGCGCGATCCGGCACGCGTGATGCAGCTGTTCGGCGACGTCGAGGAGAAGGGCGGTTTCGATCTCGCGGCGAGTGGCGACTTCGCGCGCGTCGCCGAGTTCGGCTTCGTGTCGGGTCGCAGCAGCCACACGGACCGCATCGCGACGATCCGCGACGTGTTCTCGCGTTACGACACGATGATCGATACGCACACGGCCGACGGCGTGAAGGTCGCGCGCGAGCACCTCGACGCGGGCGTGCCGATGATCGTGCTCGAGACGGCCCAGCCGATCAAGTTCGGCGAGACGATCCGCGAGGCGCTCGATCGCGAGGCCGAGCGGCCGGCCGCATTCGACGGGCTCGAGGCGCTGCCGCAGCGTTTCGAGGTCGTGAAGGCCGATGCGCAGCAGGTGAAGGACTTCATCGCCGCGCATACGGGCGCATAACCTAGCACCCGGGCAGCGCCGGGCCGCAGGGTTGCAAGCCCGGCGGCGCACGACGGCCGGAATGCCGATTCGTCGCACGGATCGGGGTTCCGGCCGTTTCGCTTGGTGGCGGCCGCGCGCGGGCGCGTTGCCGGATGGCGCGCGAAACAAGTGCCAGTGCAGCGCGTTCGCGCCGATCACAGTTGCCGCATGTCCGGCATATCGCGCGTGGGCGCGATGGCGTCGCTACAATGACGTATTGATTCCAACGATCCCCGATTCCATCGATGTCGAACCCGAATCCCGCGGCGCCGCGCGCGCCGATGCTGTCGACCGCCGAAGCGCTCGCCGCGCTGCTCGAAGCCGCGAAGCCGCTGCCCGGCTTCGAAACCGTCGCCACGCTCGACGGGCTCGGCCGCGTGCTGGCGGCCGACGTGAGCTCGCCGCTCGACGTGCCGCCGATGCATACGAGCGCGATGGACGGCTATGCGGTGCGCGTCGCCGACCTGCTGCACGGCGAGCGCCGCCTGCCGGTGTCGCAGCGGATCCCGGCCGGCCATCCGGCCGCGCCGCTCGCGGCGGGCACGGCCGCACGGATCTTCACCGGCGCGACGGTGCCGCCCGGCGCGGATGCCGTCGTGATGCAGGAGCAGACGTCGGCCGACGGCGATGCGGTCGAAATCCTCCACACGCCGAAGGCCGGTGAATGGATCACCGCACAGGGCGCGGACATCCGCGAGGGTTCGGTGATCCTGCCGGCCGGGACGCGGCTCACCCCGCAGGCGCTCGGGCTGGCCGCGTCGGTCGGCTGTGCGCAGCTGTCGGTCGCGCGGCGGATTCGCGTCGCGGTGTTCTTCACCGGCGACGAACTGACGATGCCGGGCGAGCCGCTGAAGCCCGGCGCGATCTACAATTCGAACCGCTTCACGCTGCGCGGGCTGCTTGAGCGGCTCGGCTGCCACGTGACCGACTTCGGGATCGTGCCCGACTCGCTCGCAGCGACCCGCGACACGCTGCGCGAGGCCGCGCGCGATCACGACGTGATCCTGACGAGCGGCGGCGTATCGGTCGGCGACGAGGATCACGTGAAGCCTGCCGTCGAGGCCGAAGGGCGGCTCTCGCTGTGGCAGATCGCGATGAAGCCGGGCAAGCCGCTCGCGTTCGGCGCAGTGCGCCGCGGCGACGCGCGTCCCGACGCGCATTTCATCGGGCTGCCGGGCAATCCCGTGTCGAGCTTCGTCACGTTCCTGCTGTTCGTGCGGCCGTTCCTGCTGCGCCTGTCCGGCGTGCGCGACGTCGCGCCGCGTGCGCTGTCGCTGCGCGCGGACTTCTCGCAAAGCAAGGGCGACCGGCGCAACGAATTCCTGCGCGCACGCGTCAACGCGGCCGGCGGCCTCGACCTGTTCCCGAACCAGAGCTCGGCGGTGCTGACGTCGACGGTCTGGGGCGATGGCCTGATCGACAATCCGCCGCAGCACGCGATCAGCGCGGGCGAGACCGTGCGTTTCATTCCGTTTTCCGAACTGCTGTCGTAACGCGACGGCTTCCTGACCCATGAAGATTCAACTGAAATTCTTTGCAAGCGTGCGCGAGTCGCTGGGCGTGTCCGACGAACAGGCTGACGTGCCGGACGGCGTGACGACCGTCGGCGACGTGCGCGCATGGCTGCGCATGCGCGGCGGCGCGTGGGCCGAGACGCTCGCCGAAGGGCGCGCGTTGCGCATGGCATGCAATCACGAGATGACCGACCCCGATACGCGGCTCACCGACGGTTGCGAGGTCGCGTTTTTTCCGCCCGTGACGGGCGGTTGAGCTTTGCATGGGACCAGAGTAAAGCGCTGAAGCGCCAACTCTGGTCGACCGCGAAGCATGGGACCAGAGTAAAGCGCTAAAGCGCCAACTCTGGTCGACCGCGAAGCATGGGACCAGAGTAAAGCGCTGAAGCGCCAACTCTGGTCGACCGCGAAGCATGGGACCAGAGTAAAGCGCTGAAGCGCCAACTCTGGTCGACCGCGAAGCATGGGACCAGAGTAAAGCGCTGAAGCGCCAACTCTGGTCGACAGAGGCAGACGATGGCTACGGTACGAGTACAGACTAACGATTTCGACCTGAACGCCGAGGTGGCGGCGCTGCGCGCGCGCAACCCGAAGATCGGGGCGGTCGCGTGCTTCGTCGGCACCGTGCGCGACCTGAACGAAGGCGATTCGGTCGCCGCGATGGAACTCGAACACTATCCGGGGATGACCGAGAAGGCGCTCGAGAAGATCGCCGCCGAGGCCGCCCGGCGCTGGCCCGGGATCGACGTCGCGATCGTGCATCGCGTCGGCCGGCTGCTGCCGCTCGACCAGATCGTGATGGTTGCGACGGTCGCATCGCATCGCGGCGATGCGTTCGCCTCGTGCGAGTTCGTGATGGACTACCTGAAGACCGAGGCGCCGTTCTGGAAGAAGGAAACGACGCCGGACGGCGAGCGCTGGGTCGATGCCCGCAGCACCGACGATGCGGCGCTCGCGCGCTGGGGTGTCGAATCGGGCAACTCGCCGCGCTGAGCGCGGCGTTCGTGTCGTGCGGCGATGTGCCGCAGGTACTCAAGCGCTCCGGCGCTGCGAATCGTCGTGTCAGGCGTCCGGATCGGTTCCGCGCCCGATGATCTTCGTCGGAAACGGCTCGCCGCGGGCGCGTGACGGAAGCGCATGCGGATCGTTGCCCGCGTCGCGACGGCGTGGCGCGATCGCGTCGAGCAGCGCCTGCTGCTCGGGCGGAATCCGATAATCCCAGCCGAAGCGGCTCAACTGCAGGCTCTGCGCGATGCGCAGCGCGGGCTCCATGAAGCGGATGGCCGCAGGCGGCGTGTAGCGCCCCTCGACGGTCTTCAGGAACAACGACAGCCAGCGGCTGAAATGCGCGGGCTCGATCCCGTCGAGTGGCTGGTGCGCCTGCTGCACGTTGCCGCGGTAGCCCTTGGTGCCGAGCACGAGGCTCGACCAGAAGCTCACCATCTTCGGCAAATGGTCGTCCCAGCGGCCTTCCAGCTTCGCGTCGAACACGGGGCCGAGCAGCGGATCGGCGCGCACGCGGTCGTAGAACGCGTATACGAGGTCGCGGATGTTGTCTTCTGTTGGCTCGGCGTCGCGAGGGCAGGCCGGAGCGGTTTCGGGCGAGGCTGGCAGGGCGGTCATGGCAAAAAGGGCCGGGAAATCGGGGCGTCGGCGTCGTGTTGGTGGAACGGCAGCGTGGGCAACGCGCAGGACACCGACAGAATTTTGACGCAAAATAGCGTCCACCAATGCCTGAAAAATGCGCAGATGCTATGCATCTTATTGCGCGCAGGCCGTCCCGGCAACCCGGCGCCGTCAAGCGGCCTCGCGAACCGTCCCGGCGCGCGCTCCGATTGATCCGGCCCGCTTGATCGGGGCGCGATCGATCCTTTTCCGTATTCGCTCATGAGACTCACCGACTACACCGACTACTCGCTGCGCGTCATGCTGTACCTCGCCGTGCGCGGCGAGGGGCTCGCGACGATCCAGGAGATCTCGGACGCCTACGGCATCTCGAAGAACCATCTGATGAAGGTCGTGCAGCAGCTCGGCGAGCTCGGCTGGGTCGATACCGTCCGCGGCCGCAATGGCGGGCTGCGACTGTTTCCCGATTCGCTGAAGCTGACGGTCGGCCAGGTGGTACGCGCAACCGAGAACGATTTTGCGCTGGTCGGCTGCTTTGCGCCCGACGGCGACGAGTCGCGCGGCTGCGTGATCGAGCCGCAGTGCCGCCTGAAGGGCGTGCTGGCGGCCGCGCGTGACGCATTCTTCGCCGAACTCGACCGTCACACGCTCGGCGAACTGGCCGTGCCCGCGTCGCCGCTCGTCGCGCTGCTGGGCATTCGTCCGATCGCGCTGGTGCGTGCCGAGCCTTCCGGGGATGACGCGCCGGCGTCCGCCGAATCGCCGTCGAAGGTCGGCTGACGCGCCGGCACCACCCCTGCCATCCGGGCGGCGACCGGCCCGCAGGCCGACGCATCGCCGCCCGGCGATTTTTGCGCTGAATCAACCCGAATTTCGCTTGAAACCCGTATAACCATCCACATCTTGGTGTTAATCGAAAATTGGAGGTCTCGCCAAATGAGAATCGACAAGCTCACCACCAAGTTCCAGGAAGCACTCGCGGACGCGCAAAGCCTCGCGGCAGGCCGCGACAATCAATACATCGAACCCGTTCACGTGCTGGCGGCGCTGGTCGCGCAGCAGGACGGCTCCGCCCGCTCGCTGATGTCGCGCGCGGGCGTTCACGTGCAGGCGCTGCAAGGCGCGCTGAACGAAGCCATTTCGCGCCTGCCGCAAGTCACGGGCACGGGCGGCGACATCCAGATCGGCCGCGAGCTGGCCGGGCTGCTGAACCAGGCCGACAAGGAAGCGCAGAAGCTCAACGACACGTTCATCGCGAGCGAGATGTTCCTGCTCGCCGCGTCCGACGACAAGGGCGAAGCCGGCAAGCTCGCCCGTCAGCATGGCCTTACGCGCAAGGCGCTCGAAGCCGCGATCGCCGCGGTGCGCGGCGGCTCGCAGGTGCACAGCCAGGACGCGGAAAGCCAGCGCGAGGCGCTGAAGAAATATACGGTCGACCTGACCGAGCGCGCCCGCGCGGGCAAGCTCGATCCGGTGATCGGCCGTGACGACGAAATCCGCCGTTCGATCCAGATCCTGCAGCGCCGGACCAAGAACAACCCGGTGCTGATCGGCGAGCCGGGCGTCGGCAAGACCGCGATAGTCGAAGGGCTCGCGCAGCGTATCGTCAACGGCGAAGTGCCCGAGACGCTGAAGGGCAAACGCGTGCTGTCGCTCGACATGGCCGCGCTGCTCGCCGGCGCGAAGTATCGTGGCGAGTTCGAGGAGCGCCTGAAGGCCGTGCTCAACGACATCGCCAAGGACGAAGGCCAGACGATCGTGTTCATCGACGAGATCCATACGATGGTCGGTGCCGGCAAGGCCGAGGGCGCGATGGATGCAGGCAACATGCTGAAGCCGGCGTTGTCGCGCGGCGAGCTGCACTGCATCGGCGCGACCACGCTCGACGAATACCGCAAATACATCGAGAAGGACGCCGCGCTCGAGCGCCGCTTCCAGAAGGTGCTCGTCGACGAGCCGAGCGTCGAGGCGACGATCGCGATCCTGCGCGGGCTGCAGGAGAAGTACGAACTGCACCACGGCGTCGACATCACCGACCCGGCGATCGTCGCCGCGGCGGAGCTGTCGCACCGTTACATCACCGATCGTTTCCTGCCGGACAAGGCGATCGACCTGATCGACGAGGCTGCGTCGAAGATCAAGATGGAAATCGATTCGAAGCCCGAAGAGATGGACAAGCTCGATCGCCGGCTGATCCAGCTGAAGATCGAGCGCGAGGCCGTGAAGAAGGAGCAGGACGAGGCGTCGCAGAAGCGCCTGCAACTGATCGAGGAAGAGATCGATCGCCTCGGCCGCGAATATGCGGACCTGGAAGAGATCTGGACCGCCGAGAAGGCCGCGGTGCAGGGCAGCGCGCAACTCAAGGAAGAGATCGAGAAGGTGCGGGCCGACATCGCGCGTCTGCAGCGTGAAGGCAAGCTGGAGAAGGTCGCCGAGCTGCAGTACGGCAAGCTGCCGCAACTCGAGTCGCAACTGAAGCAGGTCACGCAGGCCGAAGAGCAGGAGCAGCACAACCCGACGCGTCCGCGTCTGCTGCGCACGCAGGTCGGCGCGGAAGAAATCGCGGAAGTCGTGTCGCGCGCAACCGGGATTCCGGTGTCGCGGATGATGCAGGGCGAACGCGAGAAGCTGCTGCACATCGAGGAAAAGCTGCACGAACGCGTGGTCGGCCAGCACGAGGCGATCGGCGCGGTCGCGGATGCGATCCGTCGTTCGCGCGCCGGTCTCGCCGATCCGAACCGCCCGTACGGCTCGTTCCTGTTCCTCGGCCCGACGGGCGTCGGCAAGACCGAGCTGTGCAAGGCGCTGGCGGCGTTCCTGTTCGATTCGGAAGAGCACCTGATCCGCATCGACATGAGCGAGTTCATGGAGAAGCACAGCGTCGCGCGGCTGATCGGCGCGCCGCCGGGCTATGTGGGCTACGAGGAAGGCGGCTACCTGACGGAAGCCGTGCGCCGCAAGCCGTACAGCGTGATCCTGCTCGACGAGATCGAGAAGGCGCACCCGGACGTGTTCAACGTGCTGCTGCAGGTGCTCGACGACGGTCGCATGACCGACGGGCAAGGGCGTACGGTCGACTTCAAGAACACGGTGATCGTGATGACGTCGAACCTCGGCTCGCAGGTGATCCAGGCAATGACGGGCGCACCGCAGGAAGAGATCAAGGACGCCGTGTGGCTCGAAGTGAAGCAGCACTTCCGCCCCGAGTTCCTGAACCGGATCGACGACGTCGTCGTGTTCCACGCGCTCGACCGCAGCAACATCGAATCGATCGCGAAGATCCAGCTCGCGCGCCTGCACGACCGGCTCGCGAAGCTCGACATGGCGCTCGACGTGTCGCCGGCGGCGCTCGAACAGATCGGGAAGGTCGGCTACGATCCGCTGTTCGGCGCGCGGCCGCTGAAGCGCGCGATCCAGCAGGAGATCGAGAACCCGGTCGCGAAGCTGATCCTCGCGGGCCGCTTCGGTCCGAAGGATGTCATCCCGGTCGACGTCAGCGACGGCAAGTTCGTGTTCGACCGCGTCGTGCACTGATCGCCGGTGATCGGCCGCACGCCCGGTTCGCGCCGGGCGCGCAAAAACAAACACCCCGCTCAGGCGGGGTGTTTGCATATGGGGCGGCCGAAACCGCCGTCGAGACCGTCAGCCGGCGCGGTGCGGGCTCAGGCCTGCTTGCCGCCGAACATGCCGGCGAGCTGCGTGAGCGTGCCGAGCACGTTCGACGTATCGACCTGGCCGCCGGCCGGCACTTCGCCGTTCGGCGTCGCACCGTTGACGACGTGCGGAAGCACCTGCGCGAGGATCGACGATGCCTGGGACGGATCGATGCCGACCTTGCTCGCCAGCGAGCCGACGACGTCGGAACCGAGCACGTTCTGCAGCGTGTCGGCCGAGATCGGCTGGTTTTCGCCGTTGCCGACCCACGAGCCGATGATGTCGCCGGCGCCGCCGGCCTTGAACTTCTCGATCAGGCCGTTCAGCCCGCCCGGCTGGTTGTTGATGAATTCGAGCGCGGTCGTGATGAGCGCGCTTTGCGAGTTGCCGCCGGCCTGGCCGCCGATCAGACCGCCAACGATGTCGAGGAGACCCATGGTTCTTCACCTTCACTGAAAAGGGCGCCGCAACGACGGCGCCCGTTGATCGAATGCCGCGCGCACACGATCGCGCGCGCGGCGCACATCAGGCGCCCGACGCCGCGGCGGCGGAGGCTGCCTTGTCCTTCTTGCTCTTCTTCTTCGAACCCTTCGTCGCCTTCGTGGACGACGCTGCGGCCGGCGCGCTCGCGCTCGCTCCCGCATCGGCGGATGCCGCTGCGGCCGCGGCCGCCTTTTCCTTCTTCGACGCGCGCTTGCTCCTGGCCGGCTTCGACGCCGCTTCCGGCGCGCTGGCGGCCGGGGTCGGCGCCGGCGTTGCGGCCGCCGGCGTCGGAGCCGTGCCTGCCGACGTCGTGGCCGACGGGGTCGCGGACGTCGTCGCGGCCGGCTTCGACAGCTTCACGCCCTTCGGCGGCGTCGACGAGCCGCCGATCGTCAGGCCGTTTTCCTCGAGATGCCCGACCGACTTCGTGCCGAGACCCTTCACGCGGTTCGCGAGATCGTCCGCATCCTTGAACGGGCCGTTCTTGGTGCGTTCGTCGATGATCGCCTTCGACTTCACGGGCCCGAGGCCCTTCACCGATTCGAGCGCGGCCTGGTCGGCCGTGTTGACTTCGACGGCCGCGGCGAGACCGGCGGCAAGCGACAGCGATAACGCGACGAACAGCATCAGCAGCTTTTTCAGCATGGCAAAGGCTCCCTGGTTCTGACGGATGAATGGCTGTTGCAACGGACGGCGGGGCGAGACTTCGCCGGGCGTCGCCGTTAAGCATAGGACAAATGCGTGCCCATTTTGAGACAGGCTGACCGAATCTTGCTGAAGGCTTGCGTCGCTGTAAAGACAACAAGCCGCGCGGGGCCGTGGTTTTGACCATTCTTTACGGTGTCCGCGGCGGCGATTCAGATCGTTGTACTTGGCCGATCGATAACGCTTGACTTAGAGTGAACTCTAACTCCTAACCTTGATCCTGCCATGTCGAAAACCGTATCCAGACCTTCCGCCGCCGGTCCGCTGACGATCGGGCAAGTCGCCGAACTGACCGGCGTGTCGACGCATACGCTGCGGTATTACGAGCAGGCCGGCCTGCTGCGCGCGATTTCGCGCACGGCGGCCGGGCACCGGCTCTATGCGCCGGCCGATCTTGACTGGCTTGCCTTCGTGATGCGCCTGAAGGCGACCGGCATGCCGATCGCGCAGATGCAGCAGTTCGCGGCGCTGCGCGCGCAAGGCGAGTCGACGTTCGGTGCGCGGCGGCGCTTGCTGGCCGCGCATCGTGACGCGGTGCGCGCGCATATCGCGGAATTGCAGGCGAGCCTCGACGCGATCAGCGACAAGATCGCGTATTACGAGACGCAGGAACGCGAGACGGAGCGACGGGCGAACGCTACTCATTCACTCTCGGAACAGGACGGACACCATGGAACGACTCGTTGAAGATCGCTACACGCGCGGCTGGAACAAGCTGAAGGAAATCGACGGCGAAGTGGGCGAACGCGTGATCGCGGCGCTTGCGCCGATCGCGCCGGACTTCGGGCGGCTGCTCGTCGAGTTCGGCTTCGGCGACATCTACAGCCGGCCGCAGCTCGACCTGAAGGCGCGCGAGATCGCGACGATCGCCGCGCTGGCGGCGCTCGGCAACGCGCAGCCGCAACTGAAGGTGCATGTCGAGGCGGCGCTGAATGTCGGCTGCACGCGCGACGAGATCGTCGAGGTATTCATGCAGATGGCCGTCTACGCGGGGTTTCCGGCCGCGCTCAATGCATTGTTCGCCGCGCACGAGGTGTTCACGCGGCGCGATGAGGCGGCCGGCCGGAACGGCGGCACGACCGAAGCGGACGCGCACGCCGCGTGATGCGACGCGTGCCGGTACATCAAAGGCGGTGCGGCGCGACGATCCGGTGTTTCGCGATCCGCCGGTACAGCGTCGCGCGCGAGATGCCGAGCGCCTGCGCGGCCGCGTCGGGCCGCCAGCGGTGCGCGGTGAGCGCCGCGACGATACGGCCGCGTTCGTCGTCCGGCAGCGCGCCGGCCGGACCGGCGCCGAGCTGCGCTGCGAGATCGGCCGGCAGATCTCGCAGCGTCACGCGTGCGGCGTCGCATACCGCGCACGCATAGCGCAGCACGTTGCGCAGCTGCCGCACGTTGCCGGGCCACGGGTACGCGGCGAGTTGCTCGGCGAGCGACGCGTCGAGCGTGAGCACGTGGCCGGTCGCCTGCGCTTCCTCGGCGAATACCGCGGCGATCACGTCGCGCACGTCCGCGCGCTCGCGCAACGGCGGCAGTTCGAACGTCGCGCCGCTCAGCCGGTAATACAGATCCTCGCGGAACGTGCCGTCGGCCACCATTCGTGCGAGATCGCGGTGCGTCGCGCAGATCACGTCGAGATCGACGCGCACCGGCGTATCGCTGCCGAGCGGCACGACCTCGCCGTCGGCGAGCACGCGCAGCAGGCGGGTCTGCAGCGTGAGCGGCATGTCGCCGATTTCGTCGAGGAACAGCGTGCCGCCGTCTGCGAGCGCGATCTTGCCGCGCGCGCCGTGCTTGCGCGCACCGGTGAACGCGCCGGCCGCATAGCCGAACAGCTCGCTTTCGATCAGCGCCTCGGGCAGCGCGCCGCAGTTGACCGCGACGAACGGCCGTGCGCGTCGCGCACCGGCATCGTGGATCGCGCGGGCGAATACTTCTTTTCCTGCACCGGTTTCGCCCAGCACGAGAATCGGCAGCCGCTTGCTCGCGACACGCAGCGCGAGCTCGGCCTGTCGAGCAACGCGCGCGTCGCTGCTGTGCAGGAACGGCGTCAGCGCGCCGACGTGGCGCTGCGCGGTGCCGGGGCGGCGCGATGCGGTGCCGGTTTCGCGGCCGGCGCGCCGGAGCGGCGCGCGCAATCGTGCATAGAGCGGTGCGCCGGTCGCGCGCAACCGCAGCGCGACGATCGCGTCGAGCCGTGCGGCGTCGCGCAGCGGCATCTCGGTCGCGTCGAAGATCTCGTCGATATGTCGCGGTTCGCGCAGCGCCGGCAGCGCGTCGCGCGCGTGCCGGTTCGCGGCGACGATGTTGCCGCATTCGTCGAATGCGATCAGCCATTCGGGCTGCGCCTCGACGTAGTGACGATTCGGATGCCCGAACAATATCCAGTGTTGCGCGGTGCTGTGCACGAAATAGCCGTCCTCGATCAGCGCCGCGCTTTGCCGCACGAGCTGGTACACGAGACGCTGGCTGTCGCGGCCGTCCGGCGACTGGACGGCCGACGCGTCGAGCACGCCGATCAGTTCGCCACCCGGCGCGAAGATCGGGGCCGCGCTGCAGGTGAGCGTGGTGAACGCCGCGCGGAAGTGGTCGGTCTTGTGCACGGTGATCGGCGCGAGATCGGTCAGCACGCTCGCGACCCCGCAGGTGCCTTCCTCGCTTTCCGACCAGCACGAGCCGATGTGCAGCCCCGCATGACGGAAGTCGTTGCGGCGTTCGCGGTCGATCCGGTAGTCGATCGTCACGCCGTGCGCGTCGGTCAGCATCACGCAGTAATCGGCGACGCGAATCATGTCGTGCAGGCGCGTCAGGCACTGGCCCGACGCGCGCAGGAAGGCCTCCTCCTTGTCGCGCACCTCGCGCAGCTCGGCCGCGGTCAGCACGCGGGGGCCGATCGACGAGGCGGGGTCGAGCGCGTAGCGCTCGAGCGAGCGCTGCCACGACGACACGAGACGCGCGGAATCGGCCGGCGCGGGCAGGCGTCCGGCGAGCGCGCCGAGCACACGGTCGGCGTGCTGGGCCTGGGGGACGGCATAGGGCATGGTCGGCTCCGGTTCCGTACGGCGGGGAATTCGATGTTCTTGTAGCACATCCGCCTGCGCGGATCACATTGCATCGCAGCACGCGCGTGGCGTGAGACGTTCGTCTCAGTGGCATCTCAGCCGGTCTCGCGCGATTGAGACGCGCGGGCATGCCGGGTGCGACGGTGGCCCGCATCATGACGTTGCGTGCCGCGCCGCGCTACACGTGGCTTGCGGGCCGAAGCGCGATCCGGATGAAGGTGCCGAAGCCGGCGCGCCGGTAGATCGACGGCGTGAGACGCATGGGCGGTTGCGCGGGGCGTCGGGCTGTCGCAGCAGCAGCCGGCAACGGCCGGCATGGCCGCCGCGCCAGTCTGGAAGCGGGTTCCGCGGTCGTTGCACGTGTGGTGGCACGCCGCTTGCAGATGTCACGGGCAAGCTCGGCGCGGTCGCGTCGGCGACGACGATCCGCTGCCCTCGATGACGGCGGACGACACATGCAGGACCGGCGTGAGTGCCGGTCCACTGGATGGAGACAAGCCCGTGACGACGCCCGTGACCGTCGGCGTGATCGCGAACCCCGCATCGGGGCGCGACATTCGCCGCCTGACGACGCATGCATCCGTGTTCCCGACTGCGGAGAAGGCCAACATGGTCGTGCGCCTGCTCGCCGGCCTCGGCGCGATGGGCGTCGAGCGCGTGCTGACCTTGCGCGACAAGACGGGCATTGCGACGCTGCTGATGCGTGCGCTCGATACGCATCGCGCGGTCGCGCCGCACGAACGCTGGCCCGACGTCGAATTCGTCGACCTGCCGATCTCGGACACCGTCGCCGACACGCACGCCGGCGCCGCATACATGCACCGGATGGAAGTCGCGCTGATCGTCGTGCTCGGCGGCGACGGCACCCATCGCGCGGTCGCCGCGCATTGCGGCGCGACGCCGCTCGTCGCGCTGTCCACCGGCACCAACAACGCGTTTCCCGAACATCGCGAGGCGACGGTCGCGGGCGTTGCGGCAGGGCTCGCCGCGACCGGCGCCGTGCCGGCCGAGGTCGCGTTCGTGCGCAACAAGCGGCTCGTCGTGCGCTGCGCGGCGGGCGCGAACGCCGGGCATGAGGAGATCGCGCTCGTCGACGTGTGCGCAGCCCGCCAGCGCTTCATCGGCGCGCGCGCGATCTCGGGGCCCGACGACATCGACACGCTTTATCTGACTTTCGCGGAGCCGGACGGCATCGGCCTGTCCGCGCTCGGCGGCGCGTGGGCGCCGCTCGAGCGCAGCGCGCCGCACGGGCTCGCAATGCGTTTCGCCGCCGACGGCAAGACCGCCGGCACGCCGCTCGTCGCGCCGATCGCACCCGGGCGCGTCGATCGCGTCGTGATGCGCAGCTGCGAGCGACTCGAGCCGGGTGCGTGGCAGACGATCCCGTTCGTGCACGGCACGCTCGCATTCGATGGCGAGCGCGAGATCGAGGTCACGCGCGGCGACCGCTACGAGATCGCGCTCGACTGGCGCGGGCCGCTGACGGTCGATGTCGGCCGCACGCTGCGTTACGCGTCGTCGCGGCAGTTGTTGCGCGATGCCGGCGCGTGGCGCGACTGACGGCGGCTTCACGTTTCACCGACGGCCGTGCCGTCGTGCAATCCGTCGCCGGGGCGTTGCCGCGGCGGCATTCGCAGTCAGACCTACTCAGGAGACACACATGACCGTTTCGACACAGCTCAGCAGGGACACGCTGCTGGACGCCTACCGGCTGATGCGCACGATCCGCGAATTCGAGGAGCGCCTGCACGTCGAGTTCGCGACCGGCGAAATCCCCGGCTTCGTTCATCTGTACGCGGGCGAGGAGGCCTCGGCGGTCGGCACGATGCTGCACCTCGGACTCGAAGACTATGTCGCCACCACGCACCGCGGGCACGGCCACTGCATCGCGAAAGGCGTCGACGTGCACGGGATGATGGCCGAGATCTACGGCAAGAAGACGGGCGTCTGCCACGGCAAGGGCGGCTCGATGCACATCGCCGACCTGTCGATGGGGATGCTCGGCGCGAACGGGATCGTCGGCGCGGGCGGCCCGCTCGTGTGCGGCGCGGCGCTCGCAGCCAAGCACAAGAAGACGGGCGGCGTCGGCGTGTGCTTCTTCGGCGACGGCGCGTCGAACCAGGGCGTGATCTTCGAATCGATGAACCTCGCGTCGGTGTGGCGGCTGCCGGCGATCTTCGTGGCCGAAAACAACGGCTATGCGGAAGCGACGTCGTCGAGCTGGTCGGTCGCGACCGACAACATCGCCGATCGCGCGAACGGCTTCGGGATGCCGGGCGTGATCGTCGACGGCTTCGACTTCTTCGCGGTGCACGAAGCGCTCGGCGAAGCGGTCGCGCGCGCACGCAACGGTGGCGGCCCGACGCTCGTCGAAGTGAAGTTCACGCGCTATTTCGGTCACTTCGAAGGCGATGCGCAGACCTATCGCGCGCCCGGCGAAGTGCAGAAGCTGCGCGACGAGAAGGACTGCCTGAAGCATTTCGAAGCGCGCGTCGTGCGTGCCGAGGCGCTGACGACCGACGAGCTGCGCGCGGTCGATGCGCAGGTGAAGGCGTTGATCGACGACGCGGTCGCGCAGGCGAAGGCCGCGCCGCTGCCCGACGCGGCTGACCTGCTGGCCGACGTGTACGTGTCGTACCCGTGAGCGCGATGTGACACAGCGGCCACCGGCCCGAAGCCGGCACGGCGAACCCAATATTCCAGGAGACGGACATGGCAAGGAAGATCACTTATTCGCAGGCGATCAACGAGGCGCTCGCGCAGGAGATGGCGCGCGACGACAGCGTGATCGTGATGGGCGAGGACAACGCGGGCGGCGCGGGTGCGCCGGGCGAGGACGACGCATGGGGCGGCGTGCTCGGCGTGACGAAGGGGCTGTTCCACAAGTTTCCGGGCCGCGTGCTCGATACGCCGCTGTCGGAAGGCGGCTACATCGGCGCGGCGGTCGGTGCGGCCGCGTGCGGGATGCGGCCCGTCGCGGAGTTGATGTTCATCGATTTCATGGGTGTGTGCTTCGATCAGATCTTCAACCAGGCCGCGAAATTCCGCTACATGTTCGGCGGCAAGGCCGTGACGCCGGTCGTGATCCGCGCGATGTACGGCGCCGGCCTGCGCGCGGCCGCGCAGCATTCGCAGATGCTCACGTCGCTGTTTACGCACATCCCGGGGCTGAAGGTCGTGTGCCCGTCGACGCCTTACGACGCGAAGGGGCTGCTGATCCAGTCGATCCGCGACAACGATCCCGTGATCTTCCTCGAACACAAGCTGCTTTACACCCGCGAAGGCGATGTGCCTGAGGAATCCTATGCGATTCCGTTCGGCGAGGCGAACGTCGTGCGCGACGGCGACGACGCGACGATCGTCACGTATGGCCGCATGGTGCATCTCGCGACCGACGCGGCCGCGAAGCTCGCGAAGGACGGCGTCCAGGTCGACGTGATCGACCTGCGCACGACGTCGCCGCTCGACGAGGAAACGATCCTCGAAAGCGCGGAGCGCACCGGGCGCGTGGTGGTGGTCGATGAAGCGAACCCGCGCTGCTCGATCGCGACCGACATCGCCGCGCTCGTCGCACGGCGCGCGTTCCGGTCGCTCAAGGCACCGATCGAGCTCGTGACCGCACCGCATACGCCCGCGCCGTTCGCCGGCGTGCTGGAAGACCTTTACATCCCGTCCGCCGACGCGATCGCGCAGGCGGTACTCAAGACGAGGAGCTGACACGATGTCGATTCACATGATCACGATGCCCAAGTGGGGGCTGTCGATGGAGCAGGGGCAGGTCAACGGCTGGCTGAAGGCGATCGGCGAGCGCGTGACGAAGGGCGACGAAGTGCTCGACGTCGAGACCGACAAGATCTCGTCGGGTGTCGAATGCGCGTTCGACGGCACGCTGCGCCGTCAGGTCGCGCAGGAAGGCGAGACGCTGCCGGTCGGTGCGTTGCTCGGCGTGGTGGCTGCAGCCGAGGCAAGCGATGCCGACATCGACGCGGCGATCGCCGAATTCCAGCGCGACTTCGTGCCGACCGCGGCCGCCGATGACGCGGCCGGCCCGCAACCCGAGAAGGCGCAGATCGGTGGACGCACGGTCCGGTTCCTGAAACTCGGCGACGGGTCGGGCACGCCAGCGGTGCTGATCCACGGCTTCGGCGGCGACCTGAACAACTGGCTGTTCAACCACGCGGAGCTCGCCGCGCATCGGCCCGTATGGGCGCTCGACCTGCCCGGGCACGGCGAGTCGGGCAAGACGGTCGACACCGGCAGTCTCGACGAACTGGCCGACGCGGTGCTCGCGCTGCTCGACGCGCAGCACATCGATCGCGCGCACCTGATCGGGCATTCGATGGGCGGCGCGGTCGCGATGGCGGCGGCGGAGCGCGCGCCGCAACGCGTTGCCTCGCTGACGCTGATCGCGAGCGCCGGGCTCGGCGCCGACATCAATCGCGGCTACATCGACGGCTTCGTCGCCGGCAACAGCCGCAATACGCTGAAGCCGCACCTCGGCGCGTTGTTCGCCGACAACGCGCTCGTCACGCGGCAGCTGGTCGAGGACCTCGTCAAGTACAAGCGGCTCGAAGGCGTGCAGGCCGCGCTGGAGAAGATCGCGAACGCCGCATTCGACGGCGCATCCCAGCGGCGCGTGTTCCGCGACCGCGTCGGGGCGCTCGCGCCGCGCACGCTCGTGATCTGGGGCGAGCGCGACCAGGTGATCCCGGCGCAGCACGCGCAGGGCTTGCCGGACGGCGTGCGGGCCGAGGTGATCGCCGGCAGCGGCCACATGGTGCAGATGGAGGCGGCTGCCGACGTGAACCGCCTGATCGTCGCGTTTCTCGGAGACTGACGATGGCCGCCGCGCTCGAACGACCCAGTCTCACCGCGCTCGGCCAACCGGGCGCGAGGAGCCGCGACAAGCTCGCGCGCATTCCGGTGCGCGTCGAGCCCGCGGCCGGCGCGGCGCTGCCGAAGCCGCCGTGGCTGCGGGCGCGGCCGATGATGAGCGGGGCGGTCGCCGACATGGCGGCCGTGCTGCGCGATCACCGGCTGCATTCCGTCTGCGAGGAGGCGATGTGTCCGAACATCGGCGAATGCTTCGCGCAGCGCACCGCGACGTTCATGATCATGGGCGGATTATGCACGCGGCGCTGCCCGTTCTGCGACGTCGCGCACGGTCGTCCCGAGCCGCTCGATCCCGACGAGCCCGCGCGGCTCGCCGCCGCGGTCGCAGCGCTCGAATTGCGCTTCGTCGTGATCACGTCGGTCGATCGCGACGACTTGCGCGACGGCGGCGCCGCGCATTTTGCGGCCTGCATCGCGGCGGTGCGCGCGAGCGTGCCGGGCATCGGCGTCGAGGTGCTGACGCCCGATTTCCGTGGCCGCGTCGCGCGGGCGCTCGATGCGTTGTCGTCGGCGTGGCCGGACGTGTTCAATCACAACGTCGAAACGGTGCCGTCGCTGTATCGGGCGGCGCGGCCGGGCGCCGATTATCGCGGTTCGCTCGACCTGCTCGCGCAGGCGAAGGCCGCGCGGCCGACGCTCGTGACGAAATCGGGCTTGATGCTCGGGCTCGGCGAGCGCGACGACGAGGTGCGGGACACGCTGCGCGACCTGCGCGCGCACGAGGTCGACGTGCTGACGCTCGGCCAGTATCTCGCGCCGTCCGCGCATCATCTGCCGGTGCGCCGCTACGTGAGCCCCGACGCGTTCGCCGCGTGGCGCGACGAGGGGCTGTCGCTCGGTTTCAGGGAAGTCGTTGCAGGCCCGCTCGTGCGGTCCTCGTACCACGCGGCCGACGTGCTGGAGGACGCGTAGGCCGCGGGCAGTGCGTCATGCGCTGTATGCGCTGACAGAGGGTTGCGCGCGGCTGACGTGGCGCAGGTAGAGCGCGAGGCCTGCGCCCGCGAGCATCAGGCTGATCGTGTTCGCGAACCAGAAGCCGCGCGCGCCGGTCAGCCAGGCCGGTGCGATGCCGCCGACGTCGAAGCCGAGCATGTAGCCGCCGCCGAGTCCGACGCCCCACAGCGCGACCGCATAGATCACGGTCGGCACGACCGCGACCTTGTACGCGCGCAGCACGAAGGCGGACGTGATCTGCAGTGCGTCGAAGAAGTGGTAGCAGGTGACGATCGCGACCAGCGGCAGCGCGGCGGCGGCCACGGCCGGGTTCGGTGTGTAGCCGCCGACGATCAGCGGACGCAGCGTGAACACGAGCACGCCGTACGCGGCCGCGATTCCGCACGCGAGCATCACGCTGTGCCGGCCGAGCAGGCGTGCCTCGTCCGGGCGGCCGGCGCCGAGTGCGCGCGCCACCAGCGTCGACGCCGCGACGCCGATCGACAGCGGCGTCATGTACAGCACCGCGCCGATGTTGCCGGCGATCTGGTGGCCGGCGAGCGTCGTCGTGCCGAATTGCGCGATGAAGAGCGCCATGCACGTGTACGACGTGACCTCGATCAGGTACGACAGGCCCATCGGCACGCCGAGCTTCAGGATCGCCTTCTGGCGTGCCCAGACGGGCCAGCAAAAGCGCGAGAAGATCGAAAGCGGCGAGAACACGTCGAGCTTTGCGAGCAGCGTGAAGCCGATCAGCGCGAGCGCCCAGTTGATCAGCGTGCTGGCGAGCCCGCAGCCGGGGCCGCCGAGGGCCGGCACGCCGAGGCCGCCGAAGATGAACCACACGTTGAGCGGAAACTTGAGCAGCAGCGCGCCGACCTGCAGGACCATCGCGAGGCGCGGCTTGCCGGCTGCGTTGGTCAGCGCGTTGTAGATCCGGAACACGAGGCTCGCCGGCAGGCCGTACGACAGGATCCGCAGGTAATCGACCGTGCGGTCGTGCAGCGCGGGCGGCGCGTGGGCGATGTGCAGCAGCGGTTCTGGAAAATGCAGCAGCAGGAAGCCGGGCGCCGCGAGCATCAGCGCGAGCCACAGCGCCTGGCGGACCTCTTCGCCGATTTCCGCGTAGCGCCGCGCACCGTACAGTTGCCCGGTGATCGGCTGCAGCGCGGACAGGATGCCCGTCATCCCGATGTAGACGGACACGTAGATCGACGAACCGAGCCCGAGTGCGGCCAGGTCGATGGCCGAATAGCGGCCGACCATTGCCGTGTCGATCACGCCGAACGCGATGATCGCGAGCTGGCCGACGAGCACCGGCCACGCGAGACCGACGATCCGGCGGATGTCGGCGAACATCGTCAATCGACCGTCCGGTGGCGCGGGCCGCGGCGCTTGACGGGCGCCGTCGGCCGCTCGATGCGCTCGTACAGGCGGAAGCGTTCGTCGCGATCGGCGACGCGGCGGCCTTCCCACACGAGACGCCACACGTATTGCGACATCGCGCTCGGCTCGCCGAAGTCCGCGCGATCCTGGCGCAGGATCACGTCGCATTCGCCCGAGAACTCGAAGTGCATGTCGCCGAAGTACGCGAAGGTCGCGATCTGCGCATCGCCGAGCCGCACGGGCGAGATGCACTCATAGTCTTTCGGCAGATGCGACGCAATCTGCTGCGCGACGTCGCTGTAGGTCCGGCCGTAGTTGACGATCGGCAGCCACAGCGTCATCAGCAGCACCCACATCAGCGTGGTGCCCGCGCCCGACAGCACGACGCTGCGCCACAGCACCTTCGGCTGGCGCGAGATGCGCCAGCGCGCGAGCAGGCACCAGCACGCGGTGACGATTACCGCGCAGATGAACGACAGGATCTTGAAGTGCGGTTCGTAGCCCGGCACGAGGCGCGCGAGGTTGCGCGCGAGCGGGTGCGGGAAGCCGGTGAGCGACGCGAGCCATACGAGCCACACGAAGGTGCCGAGAATCGTGAAGCTCAGCACCGCGAACCAGTCGAATGCGTTGATCGCGCCGCGCTTGAGCGTCGGCAGCGCGAAGGTTGCCAGCACCGCGAGCGGCGGCAGCAGCAGCATGTACATGCGGTTCGATTGCTGGCTCTGCAGGATCACGAGCGCGACGAGCGGTACCACGGCCGACAGCGGAATCGCGATGTGCGCGCGGCGGCGCATGCCGGCCCAACTCCACCAGGCCCAGATCGCCAGCGGCCACGCGGGCCACGTAAACAGCGGCAGGTTCTTCGCCGCGTAGGCGAGCACCGCGGTCGGCGGGCCCGAGAAGCGCATCAGGCTGCCGTGGATCCACTGGTTGAAGAACCACGCGGCGTCGTCGGGTGCCGCGTGGAACGCGGCGAGCGGCCACAGCGCAAAGATCGCGGCCGCGAGTGGCAGGCCGATCAGCGGCAGGCGCAGGTTGCGCATCTCCGGCGTGACGAGCCACAGCGCGGCGGTGCCGGCGAGCAGCGCGACGACGAGCACCGGGTTGCCGGACAGCGCGACGAGACCGATCGCGATGCCCCACCACAGCGCACCCTGCATCGGCTTGTCGATGCCGCGCACGATGCCGTACACGAACATCGCGATCCACGCGAACTGCGCGAGCTGCGGTGTCGTTTCGTGGCCGCGCTCCGCGAGCCCGAAGCACGCGACGAGGACCAGCAGCGCGCCGTCGGCGAGCGTGCGGCCGTAGTCGCGCGGCTCCGGCTCGCCGCCGAATGCGTACTTGAACGGCTGGACCTCGGCGCGCCGGCCGAGCAGGTAGGCGGCGTACCAGACGAACGCGCACGCGACGCAGAACAGCACGCCCGTATCGACGCGCGACGCATTGCTTGCATCGACCCACGGCGCCAGCGCGCGGATCGACAGCGCGCCGAGCCAGTAGCCTAGCGGCCCGTCGGTCGTGATGAACTTGCCGACGAGATTCGGCAGCAGCCAGTCGTGCCAGCCGCCGGAGGCCATCGTCCACATCACGCCGAAGCCCGCCGCGTCCTCGTTCTTCCACGGGTCGCGGCCGAACAGGCCGAACGCCGCGTAGACGAGGCAGAGCGTGAGCAACAGCCAGCGCGGCAGCGCGCGCGTGGCGGAGGCGGTGAGACGAACGACTGGCTTCATGCAGATGAGCGATTTGTTATGGGCGGGCGGCCGGCGCGGTCATGCGCCCGCCGACGGCGCCGGATTCGAGCATCCGGCATTGTAGACGCGCCGGCCGTTGCGCGTGGGACGATTGCCCCGACACCGGCCGGCGCGCGGTGTTTTCCCGGCGAGCGGAGACAAAAAAGGGCAGCCTGGGCTGCCCTTTCGTGCGGTACCGGTGCGTTGCAACCACCGGATCGGTGCGAAGCTTACTTCGCGACCTTGCCGCTGGCGCGTGCGCCGAACTTGTTCTTGAACTTCTCGACACGGCCTGCCGTGTCCATGATCTTTTGCTGACCCGTGTAGAACGAGTGCGATTCCGACGACACTTCGATCTTGGCGAGCGGGTAGGTCTTGCCTTCGTGATCGATGGTTTCACGCGTCTGGATCGTCGAGCGCGTGATGAACTTGAAGCCGTTCGACATGTCTTGGAAGACGACTTCGCGGTAGTCCGGGTGAATGCCAGGTTTCATGATGTTCCTTGGTGAGAGCGGTAGCCAACCCGCCGCTTGCCGTGCCGGACCGCACGCATTTGCGCGATTCAGACGACGTCAAGCCCGGCGCGAGCCACTTGCCTAAGGTCGAAAAACGGCGATTATGCCAGAAAATCAGACGGTTGACGAATAATTTTCATCGTGCGTCGAGGGCGCCCGTCCGGGCCGGATCCTGCCGATAGTAGCGGGCGAGCAGCCGGTAGAGCTCCGGAAATTCGGACTCGAACGCACGCGGGCGCACGAAGAGCGCCTCGCTGCACACCGCGAAGAACTCCGACGGATGATCGGCCGCATAGGGATCGATCAGCGAGTCGCGCTCGAAGCGCGCCCACGCGCGGTCCGGCACCGCATCGACGCGCGCGCAGAACTGGTCGTATGCATGCTCGAACACGTCGGCCCAGGCCTGCGCGTCGAGGTGCGGCGCGTGCCAGCGGCGAAAAAGGGGCGGATACCCGTCGGCTTCGCCGTTCACCATGTCGATCTTGTGCGCGAACTCGTGGATCACGACGTTGTACGCGTCGCGGCCGTCCGTCATCTGCGCGTCTTCCCACGACAGGATCACCGGGCCGCCTTCCCACGCTTCGCCGCTCGCATCCTGCTCGACTTCATGGACGACGCCGTCCTCGTCCTGCACGGTCTTGCGGATGACGAATTCGCCCGGATAGACGACGACGCCGACCCAGCCGTCGTATAGCGACAAATCGAGGTTCAGCACGGGCAGGCACGCCTGCGCGGCGATCGCGACGATCATCGCGTCGGTCAGCTCGAGTCCATGCGCGGTCGAGAACGATTTCTTCGCGATGAACAGGCTCGTCAGTTCGCGCAGTCGGCCAAGGTCGCCGGGCGACAGCGCGTCGAGGAACGGCAGGCGCGAGACGGTGTCCTGCCACAGCGCATCGGGAATCGGATGGCTGCGTAGCGCACGGTCGCGGCGGCGGTCGTCGAACCAGCGGGTCAGTTTCGAGAGCATGGAAGCAGCGCGGGAGAATCCAAAGCCTGTCTTTTAACTCAATCGATCTCTTTTTGCCATGCCGCGAAGAGGCCGCCGACGAGCGCGACGCCCGCGAGGAAATAGAAACCGTCGAGCGATGCGAGAAATGACGCCTGTTGTGCGACCATCCGCGCGATCGATGCGATCGCGAGGGCGTGCGCCTCGTTCAGCGCATGGCCGGCGGCCGCGTAGCTGCGCGTGAGCGCGTCGACGGTTTGCTGGAACAGCGGATCGAACACGTTCGCGCGCTCCACGAGCCGCGTCTGATGTACGGCCAGCCGGTGCTGCTCGACGATGATCACCGACGACGTCGCGAACGAGATCGTCAGTTGGCGCACGATGTTCTTCAATCGGTAGCCGTGCGTGTATTCGTCGATTGCGAAGATGCGGAACGTCAGGTTCGCGACCGGCAGCACGATGAACAGCAGCAATAGCCCGCGCAGCAGCAGCGGGACGATCAGCGCGGCCTCGCCGACCTGGGGCGTCATCCGCGTCATCCACAGCGCGGCGACGATCGCGATCGCGAACCCCGGCACGACGAACCATTTCTTGTGCGTGACGCGCTTCGCATGGCGCAGGTAGGCGAACAGCGCGGTGGCCGAGATCAGCGACATCGTGCCGACCAGGCGCCCGGCGTTCTCGACCGGATAGCCGAGCCCGCCTTCGAGCAGGCGGGAGGTCAGGTAGCTGAAGCCCGTCGACTCGTAGTAATAGAACATGTACAGCAGCAGCCCGACCTGGAACGTGCGCTCGCGAAACGCATGCAGTCGCACGAGCGGCGTCGGATGGTTCCACTGGTGATACGCGAACCACGCGAGCGCGCCGAGGCCCGCGATCGTCAGCAGGATCAGCATCGGCGAGCCGCTGTAGAGCTGGTAATGCACCTGCTGCAGCACGATCTGCAGCGCGCCTTGCGCGAGCGCGAACACGACGTACGGCCAGAAATGCCCGGAGCCGCGTTCGTCGTCGGGTGTCCTGCCCGAATCGGGCAGCGTGAGGAGCGCGAGAATCGCGAACGCGATGCCCGCGGGCGCGGTGCACGCGAACAGCGCGCGCCACGTCGAATGCGCGACGAGCAGCCCGCCGACGATTGGTGCAAGCGCGCTGCCGAGCAGGATCATGATCAGGAACGCGCGCGTGGCGGGCGGCCGCTCCTGCGGCTTGAAGCTGATCTGGATCAGGATCCGGCATGCACCCATCATCGGGCCGATGAAGTAGCCCTGGAAGCCGCGCGCGAACGCGAGCTCGAGCGACGTGTCGGCAAGCGCCGCCGCGATCGCGCCGAACGAGAACATCAGCATGCAGCCGGCGACGTAGCGGCGATGCCCGAGCCGATCGACCCACCATTGCTGCTGGAGGATGCCGAGCACGGCCGTGACCGCATACGCGCTCGACGACCACACGAGTTCGTCGGGCGACGCGTTGATGCCGCCCGCGATGTAGCTCGCGAAGAACGAGAAGGCCGCGTTGTCGAAGTAGTCGATGCCGGTGACGAGCGCGAGCGCCCACGGGAACAAATCCGCGCGCAGGTTCGCGCGGCTCCACAGTGGCGGGCGACCTGGCGCGACGTTCATTCCCGGTCCTTGCGCGCGCGCCGCGTGCCGGCTTCGGCTTGCCGCTGCGCGATCAGCGTGTCGGGGTTTTCGCCGGCGAGGCGCCGTTCGATGTAGTCGATGTCGTGCTGCAGTTCCTTGCGCAGCGCGATGGCTTCCTTCAACTCGCGCTGGACGGCCGCGATCCGCTGGTCGAGCGTGTCGATTTGCCCGGCGAGCCCCGAGCGGATGTCGCGCAACGACGCGTCCGAGTAGCGGCGCCGGCCGTCGCCCGTTTCTTCCAGCGGGCGCTTGAGCATCTCGGTGATGCCGTGTAGCGAAAAGCCGAGCGCGCGCAGCCGCAGGATGCGGGCGAAGCGTTCGAGATCAGCGTCGTCGTAAAGGCGATAGCGGCCGCTGCTGCGTGACGGCGTGACGAGCCCGCGCTCTTCGTAATACTTCAGCGTGCGCGGTGTGACGCCGAGCCGCGACGCGGCGTCGCTCACCGTCAGCAGCGAAGGGGAAGGGTCGTTCGGCATCGGGATGGCGGGGCCTGGGTCGGGGCAATGGCGCGATTATAGATCAACCTGTACGTTCACGTTCAGGTTGGCGTGAAAAAAACGGCCGCCGGGCGAAACGCGCGGGCGGCCGTTCGTTGCGGGGCGGGGGCGATCAGCCGCCGCGGCGCATCAGGTCGAAGAACTCGGAGTTGCTCTTCGTCTGGCGGATCTTGTCGAGCAGGAATTCCATCGCCTCGACTTCGTCCATGTCGTGGATGAACTTGCGCAGCACCCAGATCTTTTGAAGGATCTCGGGCTTGATCAGCATTTCTTCGCGGCGCGTGCCCGATTTGTTCAGGTTGATCGACGGATAGACGCGCTTTTCCGCGAGACGACGCTCGAGGTGCACTTCCATGTTGCCGGTGCCCTTGAATTCTTCGTAGATCACGTCGTCCATGCGGCTGCCGGTCTCGATCAGCGCGGTGCCGATGATCGTCAGCGAGCCGCCTTCCTCGATGTTGCGCGCCGCACCGAAGAAGCGCTTCGGGCGCTGCAGCGCGTTCGCGTCGACACCGCCCGTCAGCACCTTGCCCGACGCCGGGATCACGGTGTTGTATGCGCGTGCGAGACGCGTGATCGAGTCGAGCAGGATCACGACGTCGTGCTTCATTTCAACGAGGCGCTTGGCCTTCTCGATCACCATTTCGGCGACCTGCACGTGACGCGTGGCCGGTTCGTCGAACGTCGAAGCGATCACTTCGCCGGCGACCGAGCGCTGCATTTCGGTCACTTCTTCGGGGCGTTCGTCGATCAGCAGCACGAACAGGATGACGTCCGGATGGTTCTGCTTGATCGCGTGTGCGATGTGCTGGAGCATCACGGTCTTGCCCGACTTCGGCGACGCGACGAGCAGGCCGCGCTGGCCCTTGCCGATCGGCGCGATCATGTCGATGATGCGGCCCGTGACGTTCTCTTCGCCGCGCATTTCGCGTTCTAGCGACAGCGGCTTGTTCGGGTGCAGCGGCGTGAGGTTCTCGAACATGATCTTGTGTTTCGAGGCCTCGGGCGGCTGCCCGTTGACTTTGTCGACCTTCACCAGTGCGAAGTAGCGCTCGCCGTCCTTCGGCGTGCGGACTTCACCTTCGATGGTGTCGCCGGTGTGCAGGTTGAAGCGGCGGATTTGCGACGGGCTGATATAGATGTCGTCGGTGCTCGCGAGGTACGACATTTCCGGCGAGCGCAGGAAGCCGAAACCGTCCGGCAGCACTTCGAGCGTGCCGTCGCCGAAGATCGTCTCTCCCGTCTTGGCGCGCTTTTTGAGAATGGCGAACATCAGCTCCTGCTTGCGCAGGCGGTTCGCGTTTTCGATCTCCAGGCCATTGGCCATTTCGATCAGTTCGGACACGTGCAGAGACTTGAGCTCGGATAAATGCATACGGAGAACCCGCCAGGGAGGAGAAGCGACGAAAAGAAATAAGGGAGGAGGGCGAGCGGAAGCGCTCTGAGACTTAATGCGTCTTGTAGACGTTTTTTGATTCTAGCATACGCCGATTCGCGCCTGAGCGGCCGATCGGCGGCTTGACGGCGGACGTGTTGTCGGTTGACAACACGTCCGCGGAACGGCCGGTATTACAGGTGGCTGTCCAGGAATGCGGTGAGCTGCGACTTCGACAGCGCGCCGACCTTCTGCGCGGCGGCCGCGCCGTTCTTGAACAGGATCAGCGTCGGGATGCCGCGCACGCCGAACTTCGCGGGCGTTGCCTGGTTGTCGTCGACGTTGATCTTCGCGATCTGCAGCTTGTCGCCGTAATCCTTCGCGACTTCGTCGAGGATCGGGGCGATCATCTTGCACGGGCCGCACCATTCGGCCCAGAAGTCGACGAGCACGGGCTTGTCGGATTTGACGACGTCCTGCTCGAACGATGCGTCGCTGATGTGTTTGATCTGTTCGCTCATTGGGTCAATACCTCTTACGGTTCGGGGACTGCCTGCTCGGCGCGTTGCGGCGCTCCGGCGGCCTTATTGGCTACCGGCCGCTGCGGCAGGTCACTCCGCTCTCCGAAGGAAGGGCGTAAGCGCTGCATGGCGCGGCTCGCGGGTCGTTCGGGCGTCATATTAGCCTAAATTGCTATCTGCTGCGGGCAGCGATAGTAGCCGCTACGCGAGTAGGGGTACGACGCGCCGTTCGACCGTTGTGCCCCGAAGGTGGAGGCCGGCGCGCAAAATACAAGAGTCACGAAGCGTCACGATATATATCCGCAAGCCCGCCCTGGATTGGCGTGCTCGCACGCGCGTCGGTTTGCTCGATCTTTCGCCTTGTTGCGAACAAACGGTCGCATTCGGCAGGAAGCGGTGATAGAATATGCCGTGACGGGCCTCCTCGCATGGTGGGGCGGTGAACCTGGTCAGGTCGGGAACGAAGCAGCCACAATCGTTTTCCGCCAGTGCCGAGGGTCGGGCTCGTCACCTTTCCTCTCGCCCCGTTCGCCGGGCGTTTTTTATTTCTGCGTCATTCTCCGTTTTGCCTGCGTGTTGCCCGTTTTCCGCACCGTTTCGCGTGTCGGCGCAACGCAGCGTTACTGATACAATTTCCCGATGACCTATCAAGTTCTCGCACGCAAGTGGCGTCCGAAGGATTTCGCTTCGCTCGTCGGCCAGGAGCACGTCGTCAGGGCGCTCACGCACGCGCTCGACGGCGGGCGTCTCCATCACGCCTATCTGTTTACCGGAACCCGCGGCGTCGGCAAGACGACGCTGTCGCGGATCTTCGCGAAGGCACTCAACTGCGAAACCGGCGTCACGTCGCAGCCGTGCGGTGTGTGCCGCGCGTGCCGCGAGATCGACGAAGGCCGCTTCGTTGACTACGTCGAAATGGACGCGGCGAGCAACCGCGGTGTCGACGAGATGGCCGCGCTGCTCGAGCGCGCGGTGTACGCGCCCGTCGATGCGCGCTTCAAGGTCTACATGATCGACGAAGTGCACATGCTGACGAACCACGCGTTCAACGCGATGCTGAAGACGCTCGAGGAGCCGCCGCCGCACGTCAAGTTCATCCTCGCGACAACTGATCCGCAGAAGATTCCCGTCACCGTGCTGTCGCGCTGCCTGCAGTTCAACCTGAAGCAGATGCCGGCCGGGCACATCGTGTCGCATCTCGAACGGATCCTCGGCGAAGAGCGCATCTCGTTCGAGCAGCAGGCGCTGCGCCTGCTCGCGCGTGCCGCGCAGGGCAGCATGCGCGATGCGCTGTCGCTGACCGATCAGGCGATCGCCTATTCGGCGAACGAAGTGACCGAATCGGCCGTGTCGGGCATGCTCGGCGCGCTCGACCAGACCTACATGGTGCGCCTGCTCGATGCGCTCGCGGCCGGCAACGGCCCGGAGATTCTCGCGATCGCGGACGAGATGTCGCTGCGCAGCCTGTCCTTTTCCACCGCACTGCAGGATCTTGCGAGCCTGCTGCATCGGATCGCATGGGCGCAGTTCGCGCCGGGCTCGGTCCTCGACGAATGGCCGGAAGCGGCCGACCTGCGCCGCTTCGCGGAGACGCTGAGCCCCGAGCAGGTTCAACTGTTTTATCAGATCGCGACGGTCGGGCGCGCCGAGCTCGGCCTTGCACCGGATGAATACGCCGGGTTCACGATGACGTTGCTGCGGATGCTCGCGTTCGAGCCGGCCGTCGGCGCCGGCAGTGCGCCGGGCGGTCAGCCGGCCGTGCCGCGTGCCGTATCCGCGCCCGCGTCGCGTGTGGCTGCTGCCGCGTCGGCGGCGCCCAAGCCGTCTTCGGTACCGGCTGCCGCCGAGGGCGCGGCACGCCCGCAAGCGGCCGCTCCGGTCGCGCCTGCTGCGCGTCCGTCACCGGCCCGGTCTGACGATGCCGTGACTCCGCCTGCCGTGAAGCCTGTTTCGACGCCGGCAGCGGCCGCGGCGCCGGTCGCGCCGCAGCCGGAAGCGAACGCGGCACCGCAAGCGGCGCCGACGAGCGATGCGTTGCCCGCTGTCGGCAACGAACCCGAATTGCCTGCTGCCGCCAAGCGCAACGACGAACCGGCGCCGGCTGCCGAACCGGCGCCGCGTGCAGTGCCGGCCGAGTCCGCCGCGCGCCCGTCGGTCCGCGGTGGTGCGGCTGCCGCACTCGACGTGCTGCGCAATGCCGGCATGCGCGTGTCGTCCGACCGCTCGCGGACGGGCGGCGCGTCGAAACCGGCGCCGGCCCAGCCGGCCCCGGAGAAACCGGCGGCATCGCGACCTGCCGTGCAGGTGCCGACGCCGCGCGCGGCGGCACGCGCGCCGCAGCCGGCCGACACGCGTCAGGCCCCGCCGCCGTGGGAAGACATTCCGCCGGACGAATACGTGCCGCTCAGCGCCGACGAGATGTTCGGCGGTGCGGCGGACGACGGCTTCGTGCCGGTGTTCGACAGCGGCCCCGACGACGTGCGCATAGCGCCGAAGCAGGCGGAGGCCCGTCCGTCCGCGCCGGTCGACACGCGCCCGCTGCCGCCCGCGATCGCGCTCGACCCGGTCGGTTTCGACGGCGAATGGCCGGCGCTGGCCGCACGGCTGCCGCTGAAGGGCGTCGCGTATCAGCTCGCGTTCAACAGCGAGCTGACGGCCGTCGACGCGACGACGTTGAAACTGTCCGTGCCGGTGCCGCAGTATGCGGACGCCGCCCAGGTGGCGAAGCTGAAGGCCGCCCTGGCCGACGCGCTCGGCAAGCCCGTCGAGGTCGCGGTCGAGGTCGGGCCCGCACGGCGCACCGCGGCGGCGCTGGATGCGGCCGCGCGTGCGGCACGCCAGCGCGAGGCCGAGCAGGACATCCATGGCGACCCGTTCGTCCAGCAACTCGTGCGTGACTTCGGCGCGCGTATCGTCGAAGGCTCGGTGCGGCCGCTTGCCGATTCGACGCAGGACGGCACGCCTCCGACGCTGCATTGAACGAATCGCACCGCGACAGGCACAATCACGCCCGCACAAATCGACCGGCACGCGCCGCGTGCCGGTTTTCACACGATCAAGAAGGAGTATTCCCATGTTGAAAGGCAACCTCGCCGGACTGATGAAGCAAGCGCAGCAAATGCAGGAAAACATGAAGAAGATGCAGGAGCAGCTTGCGCAGATCGAAGTCGAAGGGCAGTCGGGCGCCGGCCTCGTCAAGGTGACGATGACCTGCCGCAACGAAGTGCGTCGCGTGGCGATCGACCCGAGCCTGCTCGCGGACGACAAGGACATGCTCGAGGATCTCGTCGCGGCTGCGTTCAACGATGCCGTGCGCAAGGCCGAGGCGACGTCGCAGGAAAAGATGAGCGGCATGACGTCGGGCCTGCCGCTGCCCCCGGGCTTCAAGCTGCCGTTCTGAGCGCAGCGTCCGTTCAGCCCGATCAGTTCGTTCAGCTTTCAGCCGCCGTATGAAACAGCCGTCCGCCCTGTCCGCGCTCGTCGAAGCGTTGCGCATATTGCCCGGCGTCGGGCCGAAATCCGCGCAGCGCATGGCGTATCACCTGATGCAGCACGATCGGGAGGGCGCGGAGCGGCTCGGCCGGTCGCTGCTGTTCGCGACCGAGCACCTGCAACACTGCGAGAAGTGCAATACGTTCACGGAAGCGCAGATCTGCGAGGTGTGCAGCGACGAGGAGCGTGATCCGACGCTGCTGTGCGTCGTCGAGACGCCGGCCGACCAGATCATGCTCGAGCAGACGATGACGTATCGCGGCCTGTATTTCGTGCTGATGGGGCGGCTGAGCCCGCTCGACGGGATCGGCCCGAAGGAAATCCATTTCGACCGCCTCGTGCGGCGCGCGTCCGACGGGATCGTCAAGGAGGTCGTGCTCGCGACCAACTTCACGAACGAGGGCGAAGCCACCGCGCACTACCTCGGCCAGACGCTGAAGGCGCGCGGGCTCGCGGTCACGCGCCTCGCGCGCGGCGTGCCGGTGGGCGGCGAGCTCGAATACGTCGACGCGGGCACGATCGCCCGCGCGATGCTCGACCGCCGCACGATGTAAGCCGGGCGCCGCCGGTCGGCGGCGCCGTTCCTCATGTCAGGGAGACACATGAGCACCAGCCAGGGCCCCCTCGCGGGCGTCAAAGTGCTCGAATTCGGGACGCTGATCGCGGGGCCGTTCGCGTCGCGCCTCTTTGCTGAATTCGGCGCGGAAGTGATCAAGATCGAGGATCCGAACGGCGGCGATCCGCTGCGCAAGTGGCGCAAGCTGCATCCAGAGCAGGGCGGCACGTCGCTGTGGTGGTCGGTCCAGGCTCGGAACAAGAAATCGGTCACCCTCAACCTGAAATCCGATGCCGGCAAGACGATCGCGCGGCAGCTCGCGCGCGAGGCCGATATCGTGATCGAAAACTTCCGCCCGGGCCTGCTCGAGAAGCTCGGGCTCGGCTACGACGTGCTGTCGGCCGACAACCCCGGTCTCGTGATGGTGCGCCTGTCCGGCTACGGGCAGACGGGCCCGTACCGCGACCGGCCGGGATTCGGCGCGATCGCCGAATCGATGGGCGGGTTGCGCCACATCACCGGCTATCCGGACCTGCCGCCGCCGCGCATCGGCATCTCGATCGGCGACTCGATCGCCGCGCTGCACGGCGTGATCGGCGGGCTGATGGCACTTCACCACCGCAAGGTGAACGGCGGCGCGGGGCAGGTGGTCGACGTTGCGCTGTATGAAGCGGTGTTCAACATGATGGAAAGCGTGGTGCCCGAGTACGGCGTGTACGGGATGGTGCGCGAGCGCACCGGTGCGTCGCTGCCGGGCATCGTGCCGTCGAACACCTACGCGTGCCGCGACGGCAGCATCGTGATCGGCGGCAACAGCGACCCGATCTTCAAGCGACTGATGAAGGCGATCGAACGCGACGATCTCGCCGACGATCCGGCGCTTGCACGGAACGACGGACGCGTGCCGCGCACGCAGGAGATCGACGACGCGATCGCCGCGTGGCTTGCGCCGCGCACGATCGACGAGGCGCTCGTCGTGCTCAACGCGGCCGACGTGCCGGCCGGGCGCATCTACAGCGCAGCAGACATGTTCACCGATCCGCAGTTCGTCGCGCGGCAGATGATCCAGCGTTTCAAGCTGGCCGACGGCACCGACATTCCGCTGCCGAACATCACGCCGAAGCTGTCCGATACGCCGGGCGAAACGCGCTGGCTCGGGCCCGAGCTCGGTGAGCATACGGACGCGGTGCTGCGCGGCCTCGGCTACGACGCACAGGCGATCGCCGCGCTGCGCGAGGCCGGCGCGATCTGAGTGCTCCAAGGCCGGGCGCTTCGCGTCGGGCCTCCGCGAGGGCAGCCCCTCCCGAGGGGCACCCCTCAGGGCGGAAAACGCCAGGCGGCATAACGTTGTCTCGCGCCTGCGGAACGCCACCGCGCAATGCGCCGCCGCACCGCGCATGCGTCGTGTACGCAGGCCCGTCCGCAGCCACCTGACTGTCGCTCTCGCGCCATCTTTCCTCGGTTACAATCGCCGGATGCGAATCCTACTCAGCAACGACGACGGCTATCTCGCCCCCGGTCTCGCCGCGCTCAGCGACGCGCTGCAGCCGCTGGCCGACCTCACGGTGATCGCGCCCGAGCAGAATTGCAGCGGCGCATCGAATTCCCTCACGCTGTCGCGGCCGCTGTCGGTGCAGCGCGCGACGAATACGGGTTTCTTCTACGTGAACGGCACGCCGACCGATTCGGTGCACGTCGCGCTGACGGGGATGGCCGACGCGAGGCCCGACCTCGTCGTGTCCGGGATCAACAACGGCCAGAACATGGGCGAAGACACGCTCTATTCAGGGACAGTTGCGGCCGCCACCGAAGGCATCATGTTCGGCGTGCCGGCCATCGCGTTTTCGCTGGCCGAGAAGGGCTGGGCGCATCTGGCCGACGCGGCGCGCGTCGCCGCGGAAATCGTCGAACACTATCTCGCACATCCGCTGCCCGGTCAGCCGCTACTGAACGTCAATATTCCGAATCTGCCGTACGAGGAACTGAAAGGCTGGCAGGTCACGCGCCTCGGCAAGCGTCATCCATCCCAGCCGGTGATTCGCCAGACCGACCCGCGCGGCGAGCCGGTCTACTGGATCGGTGCCGCGGGTGCGGCGCTGGACGCGAGCGAAGGCACCGATTTCCACGCCGTCGCAAACGGTTTCGTATCGATCACGCCGCTGCAGCTCGATCTCACGCATACGCAAATGCTGCCCGCAACGCGAGAATGGGTGCGCGCAGGAGGGCGGGCTTCATGAGCGGCGAGCGCGCGAAGCGGTTTCCGCTCGCGCTCGAAGATCTCAAGCGAGCGCCACGCAAATCGGAAGGCCGGACCGGCGAGCGCCATGCGGCGGGCGCAGTCCCGAAGACCGTCGACAAGTCCGCCGCCGTGCTGCGGCCCGCGGCGGGGAAAACGGGCGGCGCTCGCACGGCGCCCGGCACGACCGCCGCGAAGCCGGCGACCGCGCCGAAACCGACCGTGCCGAAGCCCGCGATGCCCAAGCCGGCTGCGCCGAGCGTCGCGCCGGCCGGTGCGTTCGCGCTGACGTCGGAACGTGTGCGCGAGCGCATGGTCGAACGCCTGCGCGCAAACGGCGTGACCGACGCGCGCGTGCTGGATGCGATGGCTGCGGTGCCGCGCCACATGTTCGTGGATCCGGGGCTCGCGACGCAGGCCTATGAAGATGCCGCGCTGCCGATCGGCCATCAGCAAACGATTTCAAAGCCGTCGGTCGTCGCGCGCATGATCGAGCTCGCGATGGCCGGCCGCACGCTCGAGCGCGTCCTCGAGATCGGCACCGGTTGCGGCTACCAGGCCGCGGTGCTGAGCCACGTGGCACGCGACGTGTATTCGATTGAACGCATCAAGCCGCTCTACGAGCGCGCGAAGCTGAACCTGCGGCCGCTGCGCGTGCCGAACATCCGTCTGCATTACGGCGACGGGCGTGTCGGCCTGCCGTCGGCGGGCCCGTTCGACGCGATCGTGATCGCGGCGGCGGGGCTCGACGTGCCGCAGGCGCTGCTCGAGCAGCTTGCGATCGGCGGTCGGCTCGTCGCGCCGGTCGGCGCGCAGAGCGGGCAGCCCCAGGTGCTCACGCTTGTCGAGCGCGTCGCGCACGCGCAATGGCGGGAGTCGCGGCTTGATCGCGTTTTCTTTGTCCCTTTAAAATCCGGAGTGATTTGAAACCGATGAGTATGTTGCGCGCGATGCAAAACAACCGAACCAGGGAACCGCTCACGTTCGCCCAGCGCGCGATCTGTGTGGCTGCGTTCTCCACGCTACTGGCCGCCTGTGCGACGCGGCTTGACAACGCGCCCGTCGTCGATCGCTCCGGAACGCTCGGCACGACCGCCGCCGCGCAGCCGGCGGTGCCGCTCGGCCCGCCGCCGCCCGGCTTCTACCGTGTGAAACCGGGCGATACCCTGTACCGGATCGCGCTCGAAAACGGGCAGAATTATCGCGACATCGCCACGTGGAACAACCTGGCGAACCCGAACCAGATCGAAGTCGACCAATTGCTGCGCGTCGCGCCGCCGGGCGGTGCCGCGGTTGCCGGTTCGCCGGCTGCTGCGCCGATCGCCGGCGCCGCCGTTGCGACGGCGCCGCTCAGCAGCGGTCCCGCGACGCCGGCTGCGGGCTCGTCGTCCGCGAGCACGCCGCCGGCTGCCGCCGCATCGAGCGATACGGCCGCAGCACCCGGCGGCCCCGTGACGTTTGCGTGGCCGGTGCGCGGCCCGGTGCTGAACGGTTTCGACGACGCGAAGAACAAGGGCGTCAATATCGGCGGCACGTCCGGCGAGGCCGTGAAGGCGGCGGCCGACGGCCGCGTCGTCTACTCGGGCAACGGCCTGCGTGGCTACGGCAACCTCATTATCATCAAACACGATGCAACTTACCTAACGGCGTATGCACACAATCGCGCTTTGATGGTAAAAGAGGGGGACGCGGTGACGAAGGGGCAAAAGATCGCCGAGATGGGTAACAGCGATGCCGACCGCGTGATGCTGCATTTCGAGGTTCGCCGGCAGGGTAAACCTGTCGATCCGCTGAAGTATTTGCCGCCTCAATAACCGAGACGACCATGCCGAAATCGAAGCGCCACGAGCCGCAAGCCGAGTCTGAGAAGATCAGTCGTGCCACGCAAGCATCGGTGGAGCGAGCTGGCGCTTCGACGGACGACGAAGACGACGTCGCGGAAAACGAACGTGATCTCGAGGCACGCGACGCCGAAGCGGACGGCGACGACGAGCGCGAAGGCCGTGCGGAAGCCGCGCCCGACGTCGACGATTTCCGCGCATTGCTGCAGGCCGAACTCACGGCCGACACGATCCAGCATTACCTGAATCGCATCAGCGTGAAGCCGCTCCTGACCGTCGAGGAGGAGCAGCGCTATTCGCGTCTCGCGAAGGCCGGCGAATTCGAAGCGCGGCAGGTGATGATCGAGCGCAACCTGCGTCTCGTCGTCAGCATCGCGAAGGGTTACCTGAATCGTGGCGTGCCGTTGCTCGACCTGATCGAGGAAGGCAACCTCGGCCTGATGCACGCGATCGAGAAATTCGATCCGACGCGCGGCTTTCGTTTCTCGACCTACGCGACGTGGTGGATCCGCCAGAGCATCGAACGGGCGATCATGAACCAGGCTCGCACCGTGCGCCTGCCCGTGCACGTGATTCGCGAACTGAACCAGGTGCTGCGTGCGAAGCGCCACCTCGAAAAGAATTCGATGTCGACGGGCGAGGCGGCCGAGCGCCGCGAAGCCAGCATCGACGACATCGCCTATCTCACCGGCAAGACCGCCGAGGAAGTCACCGACATCCTCGCGCTCAACGAGCACACCGCGTCGCTCGACGCGCCGCTCGATCTCGATCCCGCAAGCAGCCTGCTCGACCTGCTGCCCGACGACCAGAGTCAGTCGCCCGACGCCGAGGTGCAGCACCGCGAACTCGAGACGCTGACGCGCGCGTGGCTGTCGCGGCTGTCCGACAAGCATCGGCACGTGATCGAGCGCCGCTTCGGCCTGAACCACATCGAACCGGCCACGCTCGAGGAACTGGCCGACGAGATGGGGCTCACGCGCGAGCGCGTGCGGCAGATCCAGCAGGAAGCGCTGGTGCGCCTCAAGCGGTTCTTTGCCTCCAACGGCGTGCGCAAGGACGCCGTTCTGTAACCGATGACTCCGATTCTCGTTTTTGACATCGAGACCATTCCCGATGTCGACGGCATTCGCCGTCTGGAAGACCTGCCCGCAACGCTCGACGATGCCGCGGTGGCCGAACATGCGTTCGCCGCGCGTCGCGAGAAGACCGGCAGCGATTTTCTGCCGCATCACCTGCAGCGCATCGCGGCGATTTCCTGCGTGTTCCGTGACAACAACGGTTTTCGCGTGCGCTCGCTGGGCACGCCCCAGGACAACGAGGCGACGCTGGTCCAGTCGTTCTATCGCGTGATCGAGAAATACACGCCGCAGCTCGTGTCGTGGAACGGCGGCGGCTTCGATCTGCCGGTGCTCCACTACCGTGCGCTCGTGCACGGGATCCCCGCGACGCGCTACTGGGATCTGGGCGAGGACGACCGCGACTTCAAGTGGAACAACTACATCTCGCGCTATCACTCGCGACACACCGATCTGATGGACGTGCTCGCGATGTATCAGGCGCGCGCGAATGCGCCGCTCGACGCGCTCGCGAAGCTGTGCGGCTTTCCGGGCAAGCTGGGGATGGACGGCAGCCAGGTGTGGCCCGCATTCCAGGACGGCCGGATCGAGGAAATCCGCAACTATTGCGAAACCGACGTCGTCAATACCTACCTGCTGTATTGCCGGTTCCAGCTGATGCGGGGCGGCCTGACGCCGAGCGAATATGCCGACGAGATCCTGCTCGTGAAGAACGCGCTGGCACAGGAGCCCGCGTCGCATTGGACCGAATACCTGGCCGGCTTCGACGTGTGACGCAGGCGGCTCGCGCCGCGGCAGCGATCAATCGAGTTCGAGCACGACCGGCTGGTGATCCGACGCGCGCAGATCGCCGTCGATCTCGCAGCGCGTGACGCGTGGCAGCAGCGTATCGGTCACGAACACGAAATCGCATGCGAGCGGTCCTTCCGACCATTGCGCCGTGTCATAGACGCCGGCAGTCGGCGGCGGCGTGCAGCCGGGGTGGCGGGCAATCCACGCATCGACGAACGGCGGCGCGTCGTCGATCGGCGCCAGCATGCGCCGGTACGCGTCGCTGTCGAACGCACTGTTGAAATCGCCGCAGACGATCGCGTCGCGCGGCTGGCCGGTCGCGCTGAACGGCCCCGTCGCATTTTCCGCCGGCGCGGGCCGGTCCGCGTGGGCGCAGGCTTCGCGATGCCGATCACGCAACGCATCGACCTGGGCGAGTCGCTGGCGCGCCGAATAGAATTCGAGGTGCGTCGTGACGACCCGCAGCGGGCCCGATCGGGTCACCAGCTCGACGTCCAGCGCGACACGCGGCATTGACGGTGCGCCCGCGTCCGCCGGCCACGGCAGCAGGTGGCGCAGCACGCGCCGGACGGGCAGCCGCGATGCGATCGCATTGCCGAACTGGCGGCGCGGAGCCCCGGATTCGAGCGCCGGCAGGTCGGCGCCGATCGCATCGACGATCGTGTAGCCGGGCAGCAACGCTGCCAGCTCGGCGAACTGGTCGGGGCCGGGCCGGCCGGGCAGTGCGCCGAAGCCGCGTGTCACTTCCTGCAGACACAACACATCGAAGTCGCCGAGCCCGCGGGCGGCGGCGACGGTGCGGGGGAGGTCGACGACGCCGTCTGCGTCCCGACCCCATTGAATGTTCCAGTCGATCAGTCGCATGGTCGAGTCTCCTGAATCTCCTGCGAGCAGAACTTGTGTCACCCGGTGGCCTGGAGGCACGCCGCGCATGCGGGCCGGCGGCGGGCCGTTCCTGCATGACGCGGGGCGGTAGACGCATCCATATCGACGCTTGCGCCAGGAAAGCGGGCGATGCGGGCTTTCGTCGTCTACAATCTCGCCTTCTTCAACGTTTTGTCAGGAAAAGCTGGTGTCCGAAGCCGTCCCCACTTCTGCGCGCAAATCGAAAAATGCGCCCGTCGCGCCCGGGCCTGCCCCGATTCTCGAGATCGAATCGCTCGATATGGAAGCGCGCGGTGTCGGCCGCACGGCGACCGAGGACGGCTCGCCGGGCAAGGTCATCTTCGTCGAGGGCGCGCTGCCCGGCGAGCGCGTGACCTATTCGAGCTATCGTCGAAAGCCGAGCTACGAGCAGGCGACTGTCGTCGATATTCTGCGCCCGAGCGTGCTGCGCACGCAGCCGAAGTGCAAATTTTTCGGCACCTGCGGTGGCTGCTCGATGCAGCACCTCGACATGCGTGCGCAGGTGGCGATCAAGCAGCGCGTGCTCGAGGACAACCTGTGGCACCTGTCGAAGCTGCGCGCCGAGACGATGTTCGCGCCGATCCACGGCCCGTCGTGGGGCTACCGCTACCGCGCGCGCCTGACCGTGCGAAACGTCGCGAAGAAGGGCGGCGTGCTGGTTGGATTCCATGAAAAAAAGAGCAGCTATGTCGCCGACATGACGAGCTGCGAGGTGCTGCCGCCGCACGTGTCGGCGATGCTCGTGCCGCTGCGTCGACTGGTGGAGGGGCTGTCCATCCGTGACCGGATGCCGCAGATCGAACTCGCGGTCGGTTCGCAAGTCACGGCGCTCGTGCTGCGCGTGCTGGAGCCGATCAACGCGGATGACGAAGCGCTGCTGCGCGCGTTCGCGGACGAACACAAGGTGCAATTCTGGCTTCAGCCGAAGGGCCCGGACACGGTCACGCCGTTCTATCCGCTCGACGTGCCGCTCGACTACACGCTGCCGGAATTCGGCATCCGCATGCCGTTCAAGCCGACCGACTTCACGCAGGTCAACCATCAGATCAACCGCGTGCTGGTTGGCCGCGCACTGCGCCTGCTCGCGCCGTCGCGCGACGATCGCGTGCTCGACCTGTTCTGCGGGATCGGCAACTTCACGCTGCCGCTCGCGCGGCTGTCGCGCGAGGTGATGGGCATCGAAGGCAGCGAGACGCTGACGACGCGCGCGCTGGCGAATGCGCGCGAGAACGGTGTCGACGGCCACACGACGTTCGCGTGCCGGAACCTGTTCGAAGTCACGGGCGACGATCTCCGTGCGCTCGGCGCGTTCGACAAGTTCCTGATCGACCCGCCGCGCGAAGGCGCGCTCGCGGTGTCGAAGGCGCTGGCCGAAATCGCGCAGAGCGGCGAAGGCCCGCTGCCGAAGCGCATCGTCTACGTGTCGTGCAATCCGTCGACGCTCGCGCGCGACGCGGGCCTGCTCGTGCACGAGGCCGGCTATCGGCTGAAGGGTGCCGGGGTCGTGAACATGTTCCCGAATACGTCGCATGTCGAATCGATCGCGTTGTTCGAGCGCGACTGAGCGGACGGGCGGCGGACGTAAAAAAACCGGCCCTCGAGGCCGGTTTTTTCATGGTGTGCAGCGACCGTCAGTTGCGGTTCCCGCCGAAGATGCCCAGCAGCGCGAGCAGGTTCGTGAACACGTTGTACAGATCGAGATAGATCGCAAGCGTAGCCGAGATGTAGTTCGTCTCGCCGCCGTTCACGACGCGCTGGACGTCGAACAGCATGTAGGCCGAGAAGATCGCGATCGCGAGCACCGACACGGTGAGCATCAGCGCCGGCAGTTGCAGGAAGACGTTCGCGACCGAAGCAAGCAGGATCACGATCACGCCCATGAACAGCCACTTGCCGAGCCCCGAGAAGTCGCGCTTGCTGACCGTGGCGATCGTCGCCATCGTGGCGAAGATGATGCCGGTGCCGCCGAATGCGAGCATGATCAGTGACGGGCCGTTCGAGAAGCCGAGGATGAAGCTGAGCAGGCGCGACAGCATCAGGCCCATGAAGAACGTGAAGCCGAGCAGCACGAACACGCCGGCCCCGCTGTTTTTCGTCCGCTCGATCGCGAACATGAAGCCGAACGCGATCGCGAAGAACGCGAGCAGGCTCATCATCGGGCTCGTGGCCGCGAACAGCGAGAAGCCCGTCGCGACGCCGACCCATGCGCCCAGCACCGTCGGCACCATCGACAGCGCGAGCAGCCAGTACGTGTTCCGCAGCACGCGATTGCGGACCTCCGCGGTGCTGACGGAGCCGCCGCGGCCGAAATTGTACGGATAGTCGTTCATGGTTTCTCCTAACATTGAACGCGTGGGCGTCCCGGCCCGGTTCGGCGCGCGCGGTGTGCGGCGCAGCAAACCAGAGCAGCTATGGCTAAGATACGTTCCGCGCCGCGAGGTTTCAATGGCCGGACGGCGTAAAAACATATGGATTCTGAACCTTTCACTCGTGTAAGGGTTCAATCGCAATGATACACGGGATCGTGCTACAATAGCGGATTCATTTGAACCCGTAACTTCTTAATTTCTTGGAGTTTTTATGGCAATCGAGCGCACCCTGTCGATCATCAAGCCGGATGCGGTGGCAAAGAACGTGATCGGCCAGATCTACAGCCGTTTCGAAGGCGCCGGCCTGAAGATCGTCGCATCGCGCATGGCACATCTGTCGCGTGCGGATGCAGAGAAGTTCTACGCAGTTCACGCAGCGCGCCCGTTCTTCAAGGATCTCGTCGATTTCATGATCTCGGGCCCGGTGATGATCCAGGTTCTGGAAGGTGAAGGCGCGATCCTGAAGAACCGCGACCTGATGGGTGCGACGGATCCGAAGAAGGCGGAAAAGGGCACGATTCGCGCCGACTTCGCCGACAGCATCGACGCGAACGCCGTGCACGGCTCGGACGCTGCCGAAACGGCCGCGGTCGAAATCGCGTTCTTCTTCCCGGAAATGAACGTCTACTCGCGCTAAGCCCTGGCTGGCAACAAGTAGGCAGGATTCAGCGCACGCGGCAAGGCAGCACATCATGACGAGCGAAACTTCCGTCAATCTTCTCGACTTCGATGCCGAGGGTCTTGTCGCGTACTGCGGCAGCCTCGGCGAGAAGCCGTTCCGCGCCAAGCAGTTGCAGCGCTGGATCCATCAGTACAACGCCGGCGATTTCGACGGCATGACCGACCTCGCGAAGTCCCTGAGAGAAAAGCTCAAGGGCCGCGCGTCGATCGTGATGCCCGATATCGTCAGCGATCACGTTTCCACCGACGGCACGCGCAAGTGGCTGATCGACGTCGGAAACGGCAACGCGGTCGAAACCGTTTTCATCCCGGAAGAGACGCGCGGCACGCTGTGCGTGTCGTCGCAGGCCGGGTGTGCGGTCAACTGCCGCTTCTGCTCGACGGGCAAGCAGGGTTTCTCCCGCAACCTGTCGACAGCCGAAATCATCGGCCAGCTCCGGATGGCCGAATTTGCGCTGCGTGCGTCGCTTGGTCGCGCGCCCGGTCCGAACGGCAAGGCCGAACGGGTCGTCACCAACGTGGTGATGATGGGCATGGGCGAGCCGCTGCTGAACTACAGCGCGGTCGTGCCCGCGATGCGGCTGATGCTCGACGACAACGCCTACGGCCTGTCGCGTCGCCGCGTCACGTTGTCGACGTCCGGCGTGGTGCCGATGATGGACCGCCTCGGCGCCGAATTGCCGGTCGCGCTCGCCGTTTCGCTGCACGCGCCGAACGACGCGCTGCGCGACGAGCTGGTGCCGCTCAACAAGAAGCATCCGCTTCGCGAGCTGATGGCCGCGTGCCAGCGTTACCTGAAAGTTGCGCCACGCGACTTCATTACTTTCGAATACTGCATGCTCGACGGCGTCAACGACACCGAAGCGCATGCGCGCGAACTGCTGGCCGTCACGCGCGACGTGCCCTGCAAGTTCAATCTGATCCCGTTCAATCCGTTTCCGGAATCGGGCCTCATCCGCTCGAAGCCAGAGCAGATCAAGCGTTTCGCACAGGTCCTCATCGACGCGGGTGTCGTCACGACCGTGCGCAAGACGCGCGGCGACGACATTGATGCCGCGTGCGGCCAGCTGGCCGGCGCCGTGAAGGATCGCACGCGCCTGGCGGAGCGAACGGGCGCAGCAGCAAAAATCATCGAAGTTCGGGCGGTTTGACGGGGATGCCCGAACCTTTTGGCGGTACAACACGCGAATAGCGATCGGTCGCGGCGCCTCGGCGCCGCGCATGATATGGACGGTTGCGGGAGCCGGCGGCGCCCGCCAGTGAAGAAGAATCGACGCGAGGACAAGGATGAGTGAGCCGCAGCCGACAAACGGCGCAGAGACGAATGCCGCGAAGCCGGCGCAGGCAGGGCTTGAAACGTTGGCGGCCGTCGGCAGCCGGCTGGCGCAGCTCCGGGAGGCGAAGGGCTGGACGGTCGACGACGTGTCGGCGCGGCTCAAGGTCGCCCCGCAGAAGTTGCGTGCCCTAGAGGCAGGCGACATCAGCCATTTACCCGGCGTGACGTTCGCGCTCGGTGTCGTGCGCAGCTACGCGAAAATGCTCGGTGTCGATCCCGAGCCGTTTGCCCAGGCATTGCGCCGCGAGCGCGGCGTGCCGGAAGTCGATCTGTCGATGCCCGCGTCGTCGGGGACGGATCTGCCGCGCGGTCGCGTGTCGATTCCGCTCGGCGGTTCGTCGCGCCATCATCCGTGGCTGTGGGGAACGGCGATCGTTGTCGTCGCGGTGATCGCGGTGCTCATGTGGCACACTGGCGGCGATTCGTCGAGCTGGCTCGCCCGCTTCAAGGGCGGTGGCGACACCGAACATGCGTCGGCGGCGAGCGCGCCGGCAGCGTCTTCCGCCGACGAGGCGGCCGCGGGCGGCGCGTCGACGGCAGTCGGCAACGACGTCCCGGCGCAGGTTGCAGCATCCGCCGCGGCACCGCAAGCCGTTGCATCGGCTGCTCCGGTTGCTTCAGCCCCGGCCCCGACGGCCGTCGTGCCTGCGTCGCAACCGATCGTCGCGACAGCAGCGGCGAGCGGCGCGGCCGTGCCGGCGCAGCCCGCGAGCGTCGTGGCGGCGGCAGGGCAGTCGATGGTCGAACTGAAGGTCAAGCAGGATTGCTGGTTCAGCGTGCGTGACAAGAACGGCAAGGAGCTGTTCTCGGCGCTGGTGCGGGCCGGCGAGACGAAGCAGGTCGCCGGCGACGGGCCGTTCAAGGTCACGATCGGGAACAAGGCAGGTCTTGATACGGTCGCGTTCGACGGAAAGCCTGTCGATCCGGCGAAATATTCGGCAGCGCGGGGTAACGTGGCGCGGTTCACGCTGCCCTGACGTCAAGCGCCGTGACGCAGGCCTGCCCTGGACAGGCCGCAAGGGCACGGCGCTTTTTCAATTCATGCGCCGCCTTGCGGCGCATTCCGCGTAAATGGATCTATCGATGCAATCCGAAGCTCAATCCCCACGCAGCAGTCAGATTTGTTCAACCGAGCCGGTGTTCGGCGGGCATCAGCCGCGTCGCGTGTCGCATGCGGTGGATGTTCGTTGGGGCGGGCAGCTCGTGACGATCGGCGGCGATGCGCCGGTGCGCGTGCAGTCGATGACGAACACCGACACGGCCGATGCGATCGGCACGGCGATCCAGATCAAGGAGCTCGCGAACGCGGGCTCCGAACTGGTGCGCATCACGGTCAATACGCCGGAGGCCGCGGCTGCGGTGCCGGCGATCCGCGAGCAGCTCGACCGGATGGGCGTGACCGTCCCGCTCGTCGGGGATTTTCACTACAACGGCCACCTGCTGCTGCGCGACTACCCGGGCTGCGCGGAGTCGCTGTCGAAGTATCGGATCAACCCGGGTAACGTCGGCCAGGGCGCGAAGCGCGACACGCAGTTCGCGCAGATGATCGAAGCCGCAGCAAAGTACGACAAGCCGGTGCGAATCGGCGTGAACTGGGGCAGTCTCGACCAGGACCTGCTCGCGCGCATGATGGATGAGAACGGCGCGCGTTCGCAGCCGTGGGATGCGCAGAGCGTGATGTACGAAGCGCTGATCCAGTCGGCAATCGGCTCGGCCGAGCGCGCGGTCGAACTGGGTCTCGGCCGTGACCGCATCGTGCTGTCCTGCAAGGTCAGCGGCGTGCAGGACCTGATCGCCGTGTACCGTGAGCTCGGCCGCCGCTGCGGCTTCGCGCTGCACCTCGGTCTGACCGAGGCCGGCATGGGCTCGAAGGGCATCGTCGCTTCGACGGCCGCGCTCGGCGTGCTGCTGCAGGAAGGGATCGGCGACACGATCCGCATTTCGCTGACGCCGGAGCCGGGCGCGTCGCGCACGGGCGAAGTGATCGTCGGCCAGGAAATCCTGCAGACGATGGGTCTGCGCTCGTTCGCGCCGATGGTGATCGCATGCCCGGGCTGCGGCCGCACGACGAGCACGCTGTTCCAGGAACTCGCGATGCAGATCCAGACCTATCTGCGTGAGCAGATGCCGGTCTGGCGCAAGGAATATCCTGGCGTCGAGAAGATGAACGTCGCGGTGATGGGCTGCATCGTCAACGGCCCGGGCGAGTCGAAGCACGCGAACATCGGCATCAGCCTGCCGGGTTCGGGCGAAAACCCGGCCGCGCCCGTCTTCATCGACGGCGAGAAGGTCAAGACGCTGCGCGGTGAGCGGATCGCCGAGGAATTCCAGCAGATCGTCAGCGACTACGTCGCACGCAATTACGGCCGCACCGAGGCCCTGAACTAAATTCGTCCACACACACGAACGATGACTGAACAGAAACGCAAGATCGAGAAGCTCACCGGCGTCAAGGGCATGAACGACATCCTCCCGCAGGATGCCGGCCTCTGGGAGTTCTTCGAAGCTACCGTGAAATCGCTGCTGCGCGCGTACGGTTATCAGAACATCCGCACGCCGATCGTCGAACATACGCAGCTCTTCACGCGTGGCATCGGCGAAGTCACGGACATCGTCGAGAAGGAAATGTACAGCTTCACCGACGCGCTGAACGGCGAGAACCTGACGATGCGCCCGGAGAACACCGCGGCCGTCGTGCGCGCGTCGATCGAGCACAACATGCTGTATGACGGTCCGAAGCGCCTGTGGTACATCGGCCCCATGTTCCGTCACGAGCGTCCGCAGCGCGGCCGCTACCGCCAGTTCCACCAGGTCGGCGTCGAGGCGCTCGGCTTCGCGGGCCCGGATGCGGATGCAGAGATCATCATGATGTGCCAGCGCCTGTGGGACGACCTCGGGCTGACCGGCATCAAGCTCGAGATCAACTCGCTTGGTCTCGCCGAAGAGCGTGCCGCGCACCGCGTCGAACTGATCAAGTATCTCGAGCAGTTTGCCGATGTCCTGGACGAGGATGCGAAGCGTCGTTTGTACACAAACCCGTTGCGCGTGCTCGACACCAAGAACCCCGCGCTGCAGGAAATCGCGCAGAACGCGCCGAAGCTGATCGACTTCCTCGGCGACGAGTCGCGTGCCCACTTCGAAGGGCTGCAGCGCCTGCTGCTCGCGAACAACATCCCGTTCAAGATCAATCCGCGTCTCGTGCGCGGCCTCGACTACTACAATCTGACCGTGTTCGAGTGGGTGACCGACAAGCTCGGCGCGCAGGGCACGGTCGCGGCTGGCGGCCGCTACGATCCGCTGATCGAGCAGCTCGGCGGCAAGCCGACCGCCGCATGCGGCTGGGCGATGGGCATCGAGCGCATTCTCGAGCTGTTGAAGGAAGAGGATCTCGCGCCCGAGCAGGAAGGTGTCGACGTGTACGTGGTGCATCAGGGCGAGACGGCGCGCGAACAGGCGTTCATCGCGGCCGAGCGTCTGCGCGATACGGGCCTCGACGTGATTTTCCACTGTAGCGCCGACGGCGGCCCGGCAAGCTTCAAGTCGCAGATGAAGCGGGCCGATGCGAGCGGTGCCGCGTTCGCGGTGATCTTCGGCGAAGAAGAGGTTGCGAACGGCACGGTGGGCGTGAAAGCGTTGCGCGGTGCGGGCGAGGACGGGGAAAAGAACGTTCAGCAGACCGTACCGGTCGAAAGCTTGACCGAATTCCTAATCAATGCGATGGTTGCATCCGCCGAAGACGGCGACGACTGATCGCGCTGGCATTCGCTCGACAAGAAAAGCCTGAAAAGGAAGGAATCGCTCGCCGATGAGTTATCACGACGAACAAGAATCGATTGAAAGTCTCAAGGCGTGGTGGGCCCGTTGGGGCAACCTCACCACGTGGATCGTGCTCGCGGCGCTGGTCGTCGCGGCCGGTTTCAACGGCTGGAATTACTGGCAGCGCCGTCAGGCCGCCGAGGCTTCCGGGTTGTACGAGCAGGTGCAGAAGGCCGCCGCCGCGAATGACAAGGCGACGATGGCCCGCGCGGCCGCCGACATGGAAAGCAAGTTCGGCAGCACGCCGTATGCGCAGATGACCGCACTGTCGGCTGCGAAGACGTTGTACGCGGCCGGCGACGCCGCCGGCGCGAAGGCGCAGCTGCAATGGGCCGTCGATCACGCCAAGGACGACGAGTACAAGCAGATCGCGAAGCTGCGTCTCGCATCGCTGCTGCTCGACGAGAAGGCGTACGACGCGGGCCTCGCGCTGCTGTCCGGCACGCCGGTCGATGCATTCAAGGGCCTCGTGGCTGATCGCCGTGGCGATCTGCTTGCGGCGCAAGGCAAGACCGACGATGCGCGCGCCGCGTACAAGCTCGCGCTCGCCGGCCTGTCGCAGGACGACCAGTCCGCGCGTCAGCTCGTGCAGTTCAAGCTCGATGCGCTCGGCGGCTGATCCCGGCCCCCTCAACCTCTTAACTCTGCTTCGCTAACCGATGAATTTGCTGAAACGTTACGCTGTGCCCGTAGCCTGCGCGGCGGCTGTCCTGGCATTGGCGGCCTGCTCGTCGTCGAAGGACGCGCGCCGCGTGCCGACGCCGCTCACCGAGTTCAAGCCCGTCATGGACGTGCAACAGGTCTGGAAGGCGAGCGTCGGCAAGGGCGGGCGCTACCTGTTCTCGCCGGTGGCCGTTGGCGACGCCGTCTACGCGGCGGGCGAGAACGGTTCGGTCGAGAAGATCGACGCGAAGACGGGCCAGACCCTGTGGCGCGCGAAGGTCGGTTCGGACCTGTCGGCCGGAGTCGGCAGCGACGGCAACCTGACCGCCGTCGGCGCGTTGAAGGGCGGTGTGTTCGTGCTGGGCCCCGACGGCAAGCAGCTGTGGAAGACGAGCGTGCAGGGCGAGATCTTCTCGCCGCCGCTGGTCGGCAACGGTCTCGTGATCGTGCGCACGATCGACGGCCAGGTGATCGCGTTCAACGCGCAGACGGGCGAACAGAAGTGGAACTACCGTAACCGCGCGGTGCCGCTGAATCTGCGCGTGTCGGCAGGCATGACGTTCGCGGGCGATGCCGCCGTGCTGGCGGGCTTCCCCGGCGGTGGTCTCGTCGCGATCAACCTGCAGACGGGCGAGCCGTTCTGGCAGACGCCCGTGTCGTTCCCGAAGGGCGTGACCGAAGTCGAGCGCATCAACGACGTCAGCGGTCCGCCGACGCTCGTGGGTGCCGAGGCGTGCGCGGTCACGTTCCAGGGCCAGCTCGGCTGCTTCGATGCGAACTCGGGCCGTCCGCTGTGGGAAAAGGCGTTCTCGAGCCGCAGCGGTCTCGCGCAGGACGATTCGGTCGTCGCCGGCGGCGACGACTGGTCGGTCGTGACGGCCTACGACGCGGCGAGCGGCAACCAGCTTTGGCGTAACGACAAGCTGAAGAGCCGCGACGTCGGCGTGCCCTACCTGCTCGGTCATGCGGTCGTGATGGGCGACTACAAGGGGTTCGTGCACTTCCTGTCGCGTGAGGACGGCAGCTTCATTGCCCGGATGAAGACCGACGGCAGCGCGATTACCGCGGCGCCGGTACTGGCCGGCAATACGCTCGTCGTGCAGACGAAGGACGGTGGCCTGTACGGGTTCCGTCCGCGCTGACGCGCACGCACGAGCGCAATCGTGGCGCGGCGGGCTCGTCCCGCGCGCCGCGATAGCGCGCATGAAGGCGGCCGGTGTCCCCGGCCGCTCGGTATTTGAAAGGCAGTTCGAAACGAAAGACGACGGCGCGCAACGCGCGCCCGGCGCGCGCATCCGGCGCGGCGCGAATTCGTGATATTTTCATTCAGCGCAGCCGCCCGCAGCAGCGGGCCTCCCGCTGCTGCGCATCACCGTAGAAAACACAGATGAAACCGGTCATTGCCCTCGTTGGGCGCCCCAATGTGGGGAAATCCACGCTGTTCAACCGGCTCACGCGTTCGCGCGATGCGCTGGTCGCCGACTTGCCGGGCCTGACGCGCGATCGCCATTACGGCGAAGGGCGGGTCGGCGCACGGCCGTATCTGGTCGTCGATACCGGCGGCTTCGAGCCCGTCGCGAAGGACGGCATCCTGCACGAGATGGCGCGTCAGACGCGGCAGGCCGTCGAAGAAGCCGACGTCGTCGTGTTCATCGTCGACGGCCGTAACGGCCTCGCGCCGCAGGACAAGTCGATCGCCGACTACCTGCGCAAGACCGGCCGGCCGATCTTCCTGGTCGTCAACAAGGCCGAGGGGATGAAGTACACGGCGGTCGCGACGGACTTCTACGAGCTCGGACTCGGCGATCCGCGCGCGATCTCGGCCGCGCACGGCGACGGCGTGACCGACATGATCAACGAGGCGCTGGAAGTCGCATACGCGGGCCAGCCGGAGGAAGCGGACGAGGACGATCCGTCGCGCGGCATCAAGATCGCGATCGTCGGCCGGCCGAACGTCGGCAAGTCGACGCTCGTGAACGCGCTGATCGGCGAGGACCGCGTGATCGCGTTCGACATGCCGGGCACGACGCGTGACTCGATCTACGTCGACTTCGAGCGCAACGGCAAAAAATATACGCTGATCGACACCGCGGGCCTGCGACGTCGCGGCAAGGTATTCGAGGCGATCGAGAAATTCTCTGTCGTGAAGACGCTGCAGTCGATCTCCGACGCGAACGTCGTCATTCTTCTGCTGGATGCGCAGCAGGACATTTCCGATCAGGACGCGCACATCGCCGGTTTCGTCGTCGAACAGGGCCGCGCGCTCGTGATCGGCGTCAACAAGTGGGACGGTCTCGACGACCACGCACGCGATCGCGCGAAAGCGGATTTGACCCGCAAGCTGAAATTCCTCGACTTCGCGAAATCCCACTACATTTCGGCCGCGAAGAAGACCGGTATCGGCGCGCTGATGCGCTCGGTCGATGACGCATACGCGGCGGCGATGGCGAAACTGCCGACGCCGAAGCTCACGCGCGCGCTGATCGAGGCAGTCGAGTTCCAGCAGCCGCGTCGTCGCGGCCCGGTGCGTCCGAAGCTGCGCTACGCGCACCAGGGCGGCCAGAATCCGCCGCTGATCGTCATCCACGGCAACGCGCTCGACGCGGTGACGGAAACCTACAAGCGTTACCTCGAAAACCGATTCCGCGAAACTTTCTCACTGACCGGGACTCCATTGCGCATAGAGTTCCGTTCGTCGAGCAACCCGTACGCGGACAAGGGCTGAAGCATGTCCTGCAAGGGATAGGCCGCATGGCCTACGCCCGGGCGGTGCATGCAAAATCGGCTATAGTGTAGCGATTGGCGCCGGATCTCTTTTTCTTCGTCGCCAATCAAGATCAACCTGCAAAAAAAGATGGAGTACGCCATGAGCAACAAAGGGCAATTGTTACAAGACCCGTTTTTGAACGCACTGCGCAAAGAGCACGTTCCCGTTTCGATCTATCTCGTCAACGGCATCAAGCTGCAAGGGAACATTGAATCGTTCGACCAGTACGTCGTGTTGCTCCGTAATACGGTGACCCAGATGGTCTACAAGCACGCCATCTCGACGGTCGTGCCGGCGCGCCCGGTGAATTTCCACCCGGACGCGGAAGCCTCGTCCTAACCCATCGCAGCGGCCGGCGTCCGGTCGCCGCGAGCGACCGATGCCAGCCGCCTTATCTTGACACCCGATAATTTGATCAACGCAGCGCTCGTCGGCATCGACTTCGGCAAGACCGATTTCGAAGCCAGTCTCGAAGAACTCAGTCTTCTCGCCTCCAGTGCGGGGGCCCGTCCCGCCGTCACCCTCACGGGCCGTCGCGCCAGTCCTGATGCCAAGATGTTCATCGGCAGCGGCAAAGCCGAAGAATTGCGGCTTGCCTGCGACGCGCACAACGTCGAAATCGTCATCTTCAACCACGCGCTGGCACCGGCGCAGCAGCGCAATCTGGAGCAGGCGCTTAACAGGCGAGTGGTCGATCGCACCAGCCTCATCCTCGATATCTTCGCGCAGCGTGCCCGCAGCCACGAAGGCAAGCTGCAGGTCGAACTCGCGCAGCTGCAATACTTGTCGACCCGCCTGATTCGTGCGTGGACCCACCTGGAGCGGCAAAAGGGCGGTATCGGCCTGCGCGGCCCCGGTGAAACCCAGCTCGAAACCGACCGCCGACTGATCGGCGAGCGCATCAAGATGCTGAAGTCGCGGCTCGACCGGCTGCGCCGGCAGCACAGCACGCAGCGTCGGCAGCGCGCGCGCAGCGGCACGATGTCGGTGTCGCTCGTCGGCTATACGAACGCGGGCAAGTCGACGCTGTTCAATGCGCTGACGAAAGCGCAGGCTTATGCGGCAGACCAGCTGTTCGCCACGCTCGATACGACGTCGCGGCGCGTATACCTCGGCGACGAGGCAGGCCAGATCGTCGTGTCCGATACGGTCGGGTTCATTCGCGAACTGCCTCACCAGCTGGTTGCCGCATTTCGCGCGACCCTCGAGGAAACGATCCATGCGGATCTGCTGCTGCACGTCGTCGACGCGTCGAGCGCGGTGCGGCTCGAACAGATCGAGCAGGTGAACGGCGTGCTGCACGAGATCGGTGCGGACACGATCCGGCAGGTGCTGGTGTTCAACAAAATCGACGCCGTGCCCGAGTTGGCAGCCCGCGGCGACGCGGTCGAGCGGGACGAGTATGGTAATATTTCGCGCGTCTTTTTGAGCGCACGCACCGGTCAGGGTCTTGATGTGTTGCGTGCCGCCATCGCCGAGATCGCCTCCGCGGAACACCTTTCCGGCGCGACGTTACCCAACGGCGCGCTCGACGGCGCACCCGCTGAACCACACGAAGACCACACGATTTCCGAACACGGGCGCTAACCGGTCCCGGCCGGTTCGCCGGCGTCTAATCTGGTGAACAAACTCTGGTGAACGAATACAACGAGCGGAGTACCTGGCGGCGGATGCGCGCCTTGCTGTCGATCAACGATCCCCGCTGGGGGCGCGGCGAAGGCAAGGGCAACGACGGATCCCGTCCGCGTGCGAACGAATCGAAGCGTCCGCCCGGTGGCGACGGTGACGGTCCGCCCGATCTCGATGAGATGTGGCGCAACTTCAACCGGCGTCTGAGCGGCCTGTTCGGCGGCAAGGGCGGCAACGGTTTCCGGCCCGACAATGGCCGGGCCGCGCGCGTCGGCGTCGGCATCGTGATCGGCGTGCTGGTCGCTGTCTACGCAGGCAGCGGGCTGTTCGTCGTGCAGGACGGCCAGACGGGCGTCGTGCTGCAGTTCGGCAAGCTGTCCGGCACGGTTGGCCAGGGCGTGCACTGGCGCGCACCGTATCCGTTCGCGTCGCACGAAATCGTCGATACATCGCAGGTCCGTTCGATCGAGATCGGCCGGAACAACGTCGTGCGTCTCGCGAACGTGAAGGAAGCGGCGATGCTGACGCGCGACGCCGACATCGTGGACGTGCGTTTCATCGTCCAGTACCGGATTCGTTCGGCAACCGACTACCTGTTCCGCAGCGTCGATCCGGAGCGCAGTGTGTCGCAAGCCGCCCAGGCCGCGGTGCGCGCAATCGTCGGTACGCGCAGCGCGGCCGACATGCTGAACCAGGATCGCGATGCGCTGCGTGAGCAATTGTCCGCCGCGATCCAGCGCGATCTCGATCGCTACCAGTCGGGCCTCGAGGTCACGGCCGTCACGATGCAGAGCGTCGCGGCGCCCGAACAGACGCAGGCCGCGTACGCCGAAGTCGCGAAGGCGCGCGAAGATCGCGAGGCCGCGAAGCGTGCCGCGCAGGCCTACGCGAACGACCTGCTGCCGAAGGCGCAGGGCGATGCCGCGAAACTCGCCGACGAAGCGAAGGCGTATGCCGAGCGCGTGGTCACGGAGGCAGAAGGCGACGCCGACCGGTTCAAACAGGTCTATGCACAGTATTCGAAGGCGCCCGCGGTGATCCGCGAGCGGATGTACCTCGAGACGATGCAGGAAATCTATTCGAACGCGACGAAGGTGTTCGTCGGCAACAAGGGCGGCAACAGCGTCGTGTATCTGCCGCTCGACAAGCTCGTCGAGCAGGGGCGACAAAACGCCGCGAATGCCGCGGCGCCTGCCGGTGCATCCGCGCCCGTCGCGGCGCCGGCCTCGGGCGCTGCTGCGTCGAGCGCACCCGCGAGCGCGGCTTCGGCCGCGGCGGCGCCCGCACCTGGCAGCGACGTGCTGCGGTCGCGCGAAGCGTTTCGCAGCCGGTCGCGTGAAGACGATACGAAGTAACGGAGAGCGCAGAACATGAACCGAATCATTGCGCTCGTCGTCGCAATCGTGATCGCCGCCTTCGCGGCGTCATCGACCGTCCTGACCGTCGACCCGCGCCACACTGCCGTGCTGTCGGGCCGCGACGGCGCGCAACCCGAACTCGCGGGCCCCGGCATCCATTTCAAGCTGCCGCCGCCGCTGCAGACGGCGACGCTGATCGACACGCGCCTGCAATCGCTCGAGTCGTCGGATCCGCTGCAACTGGCGACCGAAGACAAGCACGACCTGCTCGTCGCGTATGCGGTCAAGTACCGGATCACCGATCCGATGAAGTATTTCACGGCGACGGGCGGCGACCCGGCGGCTGCCACCGAGCGTCTGGCCGGCGCGCTGAAGGGCGCACTCGGCGACGCGTTCGGCAAGCGCGCGCTCGACGACGCGCTCGGCGGCCAGCGCGACATCGCCAATGCGGCGCGCGAGGCGGTGCGCGCGAAGGCATCGGGCTTCGGTGTCGACGTAGTCGACGTGCAGTTGACGCGCGTCGACTTGCCGGCTGCGCAGACGGATGCCGTCTATCAGCGGATGATTGCCGCGCTGCGCGACCAGGCCGCACAGGTGCGCGCGGATGGCGCCGCCGATGTCGAACAGATCAAGGCCGACGCGGAACGCGAACAGCAGGCGGTGCTCGCGAATGCGTACAAGTCCGCGCAGACGATCAAGGGCGAGGGCGACGCGAAGGCCGCGTCGATCGCCGCCGATGCGTTCGGCCGTGATCCGCAGTTCTACCAGTTCTACGCGAGCCTGCAGGCTTACCGGAATACCTTCAAGCGCAACGACATCATCGTCGTCGACCCCGACAGCGAGTTTTTCCGTTTCATGCGCAGCCCGACGGGCGGTGCCGCACCGGCGGCACCCGCTCCCCGCAAACACTGACCTTGGGGCGCCGCGTCGAGCGGCGCCGTCGCTCGCATGGATCTGGCTGGCTCGTTGTTGCTCGCGGTAGCACTGATGCTGATCATCGAGGGGGCGTTCCCCTTCGTGTTTCCCGTCGCCTGGCGCGACACGTTTCGTAGAATAGCGGAGCGGCCGCCGCATCATATCCGGATCGGCGGGCTCATCGTGATGGCGCTCGGGCTCGTCCTGCTGCTGTTCGCCACCTGATCCGGACGGCGCACCCGCCGTTCGTTCCGCCCGATTTCCGATTTCCGATTCATCTCGCGGCGCGCGTGTCGCGCCCTGTTTCCTGTCGTAGGACCGTACCGATGTCGACCTGGTTACTTCCCGAGAATATCGCCGACGTACTGCCGTCGGAAGCGCGCAAGATCGAGGAGCTGCGCCGCAGGCTACTCGATCGCTTCCGTTCGTACGGCTACGAAATGGTGATGCCGCCGCTGCTCGAATATCTCGAGTCGCTGTTGACGAGCGGCGGCGCCGATCTGCGCCTGCGCACCTTCAAGCTGGTCGATCAGCTGTCGGGCCGCACGCTGGGCCTGCGCGCGGACATCACGCCGCAGGTCGCGCGTATCGACGCGCACCTGCTGAACCGCCAGGGCGTGACGCGCCTCTGTTATGCGGGCCACGTGATGCATACGCGTCCGCGCGGCCTGCATGCGACGCGCGAGCAGATCCAGATCGGCGCCGAAATCTACGGACATGCCGGACTGGAAGCCGATCTCGAAATCCAGCAGCTGATGCTCGACGCGCTGCACCTCGCGGGGCTGTCGCGGATCCGTCTGGATCTGTGTCACGCGGGCGTGCTCGCGGCGCTGCTCGCACGCGACGCGCAGGCCGCTGAGCGCGGCGAGGCGCTGTACGACGCGCTGTCGGGCAAGGACGTGCCGCTGCTGAACGAACTCACCGACGATCTCGGCGCCGATACGCGCGCGGCGCTGCGGGCGCTGCCGCATTTGTACGGCGACGCGAGCGTGCTCGACGAGGCACGTGCACGCCTGCCGGCGCTGCCCGAGATCGCGCAGGCGCTCGACGATCTCGCGCAACTCGCGGCGCAGGCGAAGGGCGTCGAGGTGGCGATCGATCTCGCTGACCTGCGTGGCTACGCGTACCACAGCGGCGCGATGTTCACGGCGTACATCGACGGCGTACCGAACGCGATCGCACGCGGCGGCCGTTACGACCACGTCGGCCAAGCCTACGGACGCGCTCGCCCGGCGACGGGCTTCTCGCTCGACCTGCGCGAGCTCGCGCGGATTTCGCCGATCGAGGCGCGCGGTACCGCGATTCTCGCGCCGTGGGCACAGGACGACGCGCTGAGCGCGGCCGTTGCGGCGCTGCGCGATGCGGGCGAGGTCGTGATCCAGGCGTTGCCGGGGCACGACCACGTACTCGACGAGTTCGCCTGCGACCGTTCGCTCGTCGAGCGTAACGGCGCATGGGTGGTCGAACCCCGTTAAACAGGCGTTCGCGGGCCGCCGTTCGACGTGCATATCGTTGAAGCGAAACGGAAAAATTCGGAATCGCCCGCGAACATAGGTAGAATACGTTTTTAACCAGCTAACGAATCAACATGTCTGCCAGCGCAGTGAACGTGACTCCCGGGCGCAATGTCGTCGTCGTGGGAACGCAATGGGGTGATGAAGGCAAGGGCAAGATCGTCGACTGGCTGACGGACCACGCTCAGGGCGTCGTGCGTTTCCAGGGCGGACACAACGCCGGCCACACCCTCATCATCGGCGGCAAGAAAACCATCTTGCGCCTCATTCCGTCGGGCATCATGCGTGAAGGCGTCGCCTGCTACATCGGCAACGGCGTCGTCCTGTCCCCCGAGGCACTGTTCAAGGAAATCGGCGAGCTGGAAGAGGCCGGCGTGAACGTGCGCGATCGCCTGTTCATCTCCGAAGCCACGACGCTGATCCTGCCGTACCACATCGCAATCGACCAGGCGCGCGAAGCGCGCAAGGGCGCCGGCAAGATCGGTACGACCGGCCGTGGCATCGGCCCCGCGTACGAAGACAAGGTCGGCCGCCGCGCGCTGCGCGTGCAGGACCTGTTCGACGCGAAGACCTTCGCCGACCGCCTGCGCGAAAATCTCGACTTCCACAACTTCGTGCTGACCCAGTACCTGGGTGGCGCAGCCGTCGATTTCCAGGCCACGCTCGACACGATGCTCGGCTATGCCGATCGCCTGAAGCCGATGGTGGCCGACGTGTCGCGCCGCCTGTACGACGCGAACAACGCCGGTCAGAATCTGCTGTTCGAAGGCGCGCAAGGCACGCTGCTCGACATCGACCACGGCACCTATCCGTTCGTCACGTCGAGCAACTGCGTCGCGGGTGCGGCATCGGCCGGCGCCGGCGTCGGTCCGCAGAAGCTGAACTACATCCTCGGCATCACGAAGGCGTACTGCACGCGTGTCGGCTCGGGCCCGTTCCCGAGCGAGTTGTACGACGCGGACAATCCGCAGCGCCAGGACCAGGTCGGCGTTACGCTGGCGAACGTCGGCAAGGAATTCGGCTCGGTCACCGGCCGTCCGCGCCGCACCGGCTGGCTCGACGCAGCGGCACTGCGCCGCTCGATCCAGATCAACGGCGTGTCGGGCCTGTGCATGACGAAGCTCGACGTGCTCGACGGCCTCGATGAAGTCAAGCTGTGCGTCGGCTACAAGATCGACGGCAAGGACGTGGACATCCTGCCGCGCGGTGCGGCCGACGTCGCGCGCTGCGAGCCCGTGTACGAAACGTTCGCCGGCTGGAAGGAAAGCACGGTCGGCATCAAGACGAGGGACGCATTGCCGGCGAATGCTCAGGCATACCTGACCCGTGTCCAGGAAGTGGCCGGCGTGCCGGTCGACATGGTTTCGACGGGGCCGGATCGCGACGAGACGATCCTGCTTCGCCATCCGTTCAAGGTGTAATTCTCAGCATGACGCAGCAAATCACGATGACGGCGGCAGACTTGATGACCGATCCGCGCAACGACGACAAGAACCTGTGGGTGGGCTGGGACGAATACCATCGTCTGATCGAGCTGCTTGCGCTTCAGGTGCATGCATCGGGCTGGAAGTTCGATCAGATCCTGTGCCTGGCGCGCGGCGGTTTGCGCGTCGGCGATCAACTGTCGCGCATCTACGACGTCCCGCTCGCGATCCTCGCGACGAGTTCGTATCGCGAAGCGGCCGGCACGGAGCAGGGCGAGCTCGACATCGCGCAGTACATCACGATGACGCGTGGCAACCTCGAGGGCAACGTGCTGCTGGTCGACGATCTCGTCGATTCCGGCGTCACGCTCGCGCGCGTGCAGGAGCACCTGAAGGAGCGCTATCCGGCGGTCAAGGCCGTGCGTTCGGCGGTGCTCTGGTACAAGGGTTGCTCGAAGGTCAAGCCTGACTATCACACGCAGTATCTGCCGACGAATCCGTGGATTCATCAGCCGTTCGAAGAGTGGGACACGGTTCGTCCTCACAATCTCGAGGCGTGGATCAAGCGCGGTCGCGCGCAGCGCGACGGCTCGGGCGCGTGAGCGGCCGGTCAATCGAAGGAAAGCCTTGTACGGCGCCGCTTGCGGCGCCGTTTTTTATTGCGGCGGCGGGCCGGTGGGCGCCACAATCGGCGTTCGCGGTAGGCAGACGGCGCGGCCCCGGCTATGATGGCAGCCCTGCCACAGCTTGCGCGGGATTGCATGCGCGGCGTGGATCACGTGGCTTCAGGGCAACAGGGCAGGACGGTTTTTCAGGGGGGCGCGAGTAGAATAGCGCTCGTTTTGTCCGAACCGGACCCGATTATTAAGCTTCATATGAACGACACGATCCAGGCGACCGACGCAGCCCATGCGCATTCGACGCACCAACACTCGATGCGGGCGCTTGCGATAGCGGCCATCGGCGTCGTGTTCGGCGACATCGGCACGAGCCCGCTGTATGCGCTGAAGGAGGCATTCAGCCCCGCACACGGCATTCCGCTCACCGAAGGCTCGATTCTCGGGGTGATCTCGCTGCTGTTCTGGGCAATCATCCTGGTGGTCGGCATCAAGTATCTGCTGTTCGTGATGCGTGCCGACAACAACGGCGAGGGCGGCGTGCTCGCGCTGATGGCGCTGTCGCTGCGGCCGCTCGACTCGAAAACCCGCGTCGCGGGCGCGCTGATGGCACTCGGGATTTTCGGCGCGTGCATGTTCTACGGCGACGCCGTGATCACGCCGGCGATTTCCGTGATGTCGGCGGTCGAAGGTCTGGAGATCGCGACGCCGCACCTGTCCCATCTCGTGATGCCGATCACGATCGTGATCCTGATCGCGCTGTTCTGGATCCAGCGTCACGGTACCGCGATGGTCGGCAAGCTGTTCGGGCCGATCATGGTGCTGTGGTTCATCGCGATCGCGGCGCTCGGCGTATATCACATCGTGCGCGTGCCGGGCATCATCGCGGCGATCAACCCGTATTACGCGGCGTCGTTCATGTCTGAGCACCTGCTGCAGGCCTATGTCGTGCTCGGTTCGGTCGTGCTGGTGCTGACCGGCGCGGAAGCGCTCTACGCGGACATGGGCCACTTCGGCGCGAAGCCGATTCGCCTCGCCGCATACGGGCTCGTGATGCCGTCGCTCGTGCTGAACTACTTCGGCCAGGGCGCGTTGCTGATCCAGAACCCGAAGGCGATCGAGAACCCGTTCTTCCTGCTGGCGCCGGACTGGGCGCTGCTGCCGCTCGTCGTGCTGTCGACGGTTGCGACCGTGATCGCGTCGCAGGCCGTGATCTCGGGCGCGTATTCGCTGACGTCGCAGGCGATCCAGCTCGGCTACGTCCCGCGCATGAAGGTGCTGCATACGTCCGAATTGGCGATCGGCCAGATCTATGTGCCGGTCGTGAACTGGCTGCTGCTGTTCGTGATCCTCTGCATCGTGATCGGCTTCAAGAGCTCCGACAACCTCGCGGCCGCATACGGTATCGCGGTGACGGCGACGATGGTGATTACGACGGTGCTCGCGGCTGTCGTGATGGTGAAGGTGTGGAACTGGAACCGGCTGCTCGTCGGCGCGATCATCGCGGTGTTCCTCGCGGTCGACCTGGGCTTTTTCGGCGCGAACCTGCTCAAGGTCGCGCAGGGCGGCTGGCTGCCGCTCGGCATCGGCGCGCTGTTGTTCTTCCTGTTGATGACCTGGTACACGGGCCGCCACATCGTCAAGGAGCGTACGGCTGCCGACGGTATCCCGCTCGAGCCGTTCCTGCAGGGGCTGCTCGCGCATCCACCGCACCGTGTGTCGGGCACCGCGATCTACCTGACCGGTAACGACAAGCTCGTGCCCGTCAGCCTGCTGCACAACCTGAAGCACAACAAGGTGCTGCACGAGCGGACCATCTTTCTTACGTTCGTCACGCGCGACATCCCGTACGTGCGCGATGACAAGCGCCTGAGTTCGCGCGACGCGGGCGGCGGCCTGTACATCGTCAAGGCCGAATACGGCTTCAACGAGACGCCGGACGTGAAGGCCGTGCTCGAGGAATTCGGCCGCACGCACGACATGACGTTCGAACTGATGGACACGTCGTTCTTCCTCGCGCGCGAAACGGTCGTGCCGACGCATCTGCCCGGCATGTCGATCTGGCGCGAACGTGTGTTCGCATGGATGCATCAGAACGCGGCGAAGCCGACCGACTTCTTCTCGATCCCGGCGAACCGCGTGGTCGAGCTCGGCACCAAGATCGAAATCTGACCGGCACGCGGGCCGCCGATGCGGCCCGTGCCGATCCGGCCGCGCTTGCCGAAGCCATGAAAAAGCCCGCCTTCCGGCGGGCTTTTTTTCGTGCGTCGACAGCCTTCGCGTGCTCAGCGCTTCAGTTTCGCGAACGCCGCGGCCATCGCGCCGGCCGGTTCCGGCTCGCGCGAACGCTGGGGGCGGGCCGCGCCGCGGCCGGCATTGCCGCGATCCTGACCGGCGCGCGGCGCCAGGCCCGGTGTGGCCGCTTCGTCGTCCAGGCGCATCGTCAGCGAAATGCGCTGACGCTTCACATCGACGTCGAGCACCTTGACCTTGACGACCTGGCCGGCCTTCACGACTTCGTGCGGATCCTTGATGAACTTCGTCGACATCGCGGACACGTGGACGAGGCCGTCCTGGTGCACGCCGACATCCACGAATGCGCCGAACGCCGCGACGTTCGTCACGACACCTTCAAGCAGCATGCCCGGCATCAGGTCGGACACCTTTTCGACGCCGTCACGGAAAGTTGCGGTCTTGAATTCGGGGCGCGGGTCACGACCCGGTTTTTCGAGTTCGGACAGGATGTCGCGCACGGTCGGCAGACCGAAACGTTCGTCAACGAATTCGGCCGGCGACAGACCGGACAGCGCATCACGGCTGCCGAGCACGTCGTCGATCCGCTTGCTGATCTTCGCGAGGATCCGTTCGACGACCGGATAGGCCTCCGGGTGGACCGACGAGCGGTCGAGCGGATTCTCGCCGCCGTTGATGCGCAGGAAGCCGGCTGCCTGTTCGAAGGTCTTGTCGCCGAGGCGTGGCACCTTGCGCAGGTGGTCGCGCGACGGAAACGGCCCGTTCGCGTCGCGGTAGTCGACGATGTTGCGCGCGAGCGTGGCGTTCAGACCCGAGACGCGCGCGAGCAGCGCGACCGACGCGGTGTTCGCGTCGACGCCGACCGCGTTCACGCAATCCTCGACTACCGCATCGAGCGAGCGGGCGAGTTCGCGCTGGTTCACGTCGTGCTGGTATTGGCCGACGCCGATCGCCTTCGGCTCGATCTTCACGAGCTCGGCGAGCGGGTCCTGCAGGCGGCGGGCGATCGACACGGCGCCGCGCAGCGACACGTCGAGTTCCGGGAATTCCTTTGCGGCCAGCTCTGACGCCGAGTAGACCGACGCGCCGGCTTCCGATACGACGATCTTCTGCAGCCGCAGTTCCGGATGCTTCGAGATCAGCTCGCTCGCGAGCTTGTCGGTTTCACGGGACGCGGTGCCGTTGCCGATGCTGATCAGCTCGGCCTGCGTCTGCGCGGCGATGCGCGCGAGCTTCGCGAGCGAGCCGTCCCAGTCGCGGCGCGGCTCGTGCGGGTAGATCGTATCGGTCGCGAGCAGCTTGCCGGTGCGGTCGACGACGGCAACCTTCACGCCCGTGCGCAGGCCGGGGTCGAGACCGATCACGGCCTTCGGGCCGGCCGGCGCGGCCAGCAGCAGGTCCTTCAGGTTACGGGCGAACACGCGGATCGCTTCGGCTTCCGCCGTTTCGCGCAGTTGCGTGAGAAGTTCGTTCTCGATGTGCGGCTGCACCTTCACGCGCCAGCACCAGCGGCACACGTCCGACAGCCACTTGTCCGCCGGGCGGCTCTGGTTCGCGATCCCGAAATGGCGCGCGATCATCGCTTCGCCGGGATGCGGGACTTGCGCGTCGAGTTCCTCGCCGAGCCCCAGCTTGACGGTCAGCACGCCGGCATTGCGGCCGCGAAACAGTGCCAGCGCACGGTGCGACGGCACGGTCCGGATCGTTTCCGCGTAGTCGTAGTAATCGCGGAACTTCTCGCCTTCCTCGTTTTCCTTGCCTTCGACGACCGCGGAGGATACGACGCCCTGGCTGTGCAGGTAATCGCGCAGCTTGCCGAGCAGTTCGGCCGTTTCACCGAATTGTTCGGACAGGATGTCGCGCGCGCCGTCGAGCGCGGCCTTCACGTCGGCGACGCCCTTGTCGGCATCGACGTACGCGGCGGCTTCCGTCTGCGGGTCGAGCAGCGGATTCGCGAGCAGCGCCTGCGCGAGCGGCTCCAGGCCGGCTTCGCGCGCGATCTGCGCGCGCGTGCGGCGCTTCGGCTTGTACGGCAGATAAAGGTCTTCGAGCACCTGCTTGCTGTCGGCCGCGTCGATCGCGGCGCGCAGTTCGTCGGTCAGCTTGCCCTGTTCGTCGATGCTCGACAGGATCGCCGCGCGGCGATCCTCGAGCTCGCGCAGATACAGGAGGCGTTCCTCGAGCTGGCGCAGCTGCGTGTCGTCCAGGTTGCCGGTCACTTCCTTGCGGTACCGGGCAATGAACGGAACGGTCGAGCCTTCGTCGAGGAGTTGCACTGCCGCCGCGACCTGGCGCGGCTGGACGGACAGTTCGGTGGCGATGCGCTGTACGATCTTGAGTGCTACGGTTTCCGTCATGTCGTGGATGATCTGCCTGCTGAAATCGCGGCGCGGGCCGGCAGGCCGCGCGCCGCGGGCTGCAAGACGGGCCCGCCGGACCAGATGCCGCGGGTGAGTGAAGCGGGGCATTTTGCCATAAATGGCGGAGCGTCCAGCCGGGGGTGATAGAATTTGACACATGTCCCGCAGCTTTCCTACGACGTTGCCAACTTCCCGCATTTCTCTCGTCGCGCTCGGCGCAGCGCTTGCCGCGGCTTTGTCCGCCGGGTCTACCGTCGCGTACGCACAGGCATCGGGCGCAACCGCGCCGGACGCCGCAGTGGCCGCGCCCGTCGCACCCTCCGCCACGCAGGATTTTGACGCCCGTCAAAAAGTGCTCAATCAACGTTCCGCGGAAAACGATTATCGTTATGCCGTGGCGGAGCACGACTGCTACAGCAAGTTCTTCGTCAATCACTGTCTCGGCAATGCGCGCGACCGGATGCGCGAGGAGCGTGCGAGCATCCGTCAGGAGCAACTTGCGCTCGACGATGAACAGCGCGCGGTGCGGGCGCAACAGCGCGACCAGCAGCAGGCGTTGAAGCAGGCGCAGAATGCGGCGGAGGCGCCGCAGCGCGCGGCGAACGATGCGGCGAACGCGGCTGCGTTCCGCGACAAGCAGGAGCAGAATGCACTGAAGCGGGCGCAGCGCGGCGCCGAGGGGCCGCAGCGCGCCGCGAACAAGCAGGCGTACGACCAGAAGCAGGCAGACTTCCAGCGCAAGCTCGATCAGGCGCGCCAGCAGGGCGCGCAAAAGGCGCAGGAGCGAGTGGACAACGCCGCGCGCTACGAGCAGAAGCAGAAGGAAGCTGCCCAGCACAAGGCCGATGTCGAGCGGCGTCAGCAGGAAGCGGCCGACAAGGCCAAGCAGCAGCAGGGGCAGTAACGTGTTGGATTGATCCGGAGTCAGTCTCGTGCGTGCCGGCACGCCAGTCGGCGCGCTGCTTCGATGAGGAGGCGCATATGCAAAACCGTCCCACGGAACAGCAGCAGGAATTGCACAACCGTTTGGCAGCATTGCAGGAGCAGCACCAGCAGCTCGCTCGGGAGATCGAGCTGAAGGAAGGACACTCCGACATCGACGACATCACGCTGCACCGGCTGAAGAAGGAAAAGCTGGCAGCCAAGGACAAAATCATTTTGCTGCAATCGCAGCTGGAACCGGATAAGCGCGCCTGAGCGCGGCCTGGCAAGCGCCGGCGCCGCCCGGGCGCTGGACACAGGAACGCTTGCCTTGAATTCACCGCTTGAAGCCAACCCCGATGCCCGGCGTGACGCGTCGTCCGCCGGGCGCGTTCGTGCGCCCGAAGGCACCTTCGAGCTGAGTCGCAAGCGCGTCGACGAACTCGACACGATCTTCGGCGACGGCGGATTGCTCGCGCGCGCGCTCGACGGCTATCACCCGCGTCAGTCGCAGATCGAGATGGCGCGCGCGGTCGCGTCCGCGATGGAGGCGTCCGCGCGTCGGATGCCCGAGCCGGAAATCTTCGAGACCCGCAAGCGGCCGGCGCGCCGCCTCGGCGAAGGCGACAAGACGGCCGAATCCGCCTCGGAGGGTGCTGCGGTCGAAGCCGACGGCGACGCCGGCGACAACACGCTGATCGTCGAAGCTGGCACCGGTACCGGCAAGACCTATGCGTACCTGGTGCCCGCGATGCTGTGGGGCGGCAAGGTGATCGTGTCGACCGGCACGAAGCACCTGCAGGACCAGCTGTTCCAGCGCGACATCCCGACGGTGCGCAACGCGCTCGCGGTGCCGGTGACGGTCGCGATGCTCAAGGGTCGCTCGAACTACCTGTGCCATTACTACCTGCAGCGCACGGCCGACAACGGCCGCCTGCCGTCGCGCCAGGACACCGCATACTTGCAGGAAATCGTCCGGTTCGCCAAGGTCACGAAGAGCGGCGACAAGGCCGAGCTGGCGAGCGTGCCGGAGACGGCACCCGTGTGGTCGATGGTCACGTCGACGCGCGACAATTGCCTCGGCCAGGAGTGCCCGCATTACAAGGAATGCTTCGTGATGCAGGCGCGCCGCGAGGCGCAGCAGGCGGACATCGTCGTCGTCAACCATCACCTGTTCTTCGCGGACATCATGCTGCGCGATACCGGGATGGCCGAGTTGCTGCCGAACGCGAACACGGTGATCTTCGACGAAGCACACCAGCTGCCCGAGACGGCCACGTTGTTCTTCGGCGAGACGCTGTCGACCACGCAGATCCTCGAACTCGCGCGCGACACGGTCGCCGAAGGCCTGAGCCATGCGCGCGATGCGGTCGAGTGGGTGAAGCTCGGCGGCGATCTCGAACGTGCGGCGCGCGACCTGCGTCTCGCGTTCGCGAACGATCAGATCGTGCGCATGTCGCTCGCGCAACTGGGCGACGATCACCCGATGTTCGGCGCGCTCGACGCGCTCGAAGTGGCGCTCGATGCGCTTGCCTCGGCGCTCGCGAGCCAGGCCGAGCGGGCGGAATCGCTCGGTGCGTGCCTGCGGCGCGCACGCGAGCTGCAGGACCTGCTCGCGGGCTGGGTCGCGCCCGGCGCGGCGGAAGCGGCCGCGAAGGCCGATGCGGCGGCCGCCGGCGACAAGGCGACCACCGACGACCCGCACGAGAAGGTGCGCTGGGTCGAAGTGTTCGCACATACCGTCCAGCTGCACGAGACGCCGCTGTCGGTCGCGCCGATTTTCGCGAAGCAGCGCGCCGGCGTACCCCGCGCGTGGGTGTTCACGTCGGCGACGCTGTCGGTGCGCGGCGACTTCACGCATTACGCGGCCCAGATGGGCCTCAGCTCGCGGCGCTCGATGACGCTCGCAAGCCCGTTCGACTATCAGACGCAGGGCCTGCTGTATGTGCCGCGCAACCTGCCGCAGCCGTCGTCGCCGGCGTTTACCGATGCCGTGTTCGATGCCGCGTTGCCGGCGATCGAGGCATCGGGCGGCGGCGTGTTCATGCTGTGCACGACGCTGCGAGCGGTCGACCGGATCGCATCGAAGCTGCGCGACGTGATCGAGTCGCGCGCCTGGAACACGCCGCTGCTCGTGCAGGGCGATGCCAGCCGTACCGAACTGCTCGACCGCTTCCGTTCGTACGGCAATGCGATCCTCGTCGGCAGCCAGAGCTTCTGGGAAGGCGTCGACGTGCGCGGCGATGCGCTGTCGCTCGTCGTGATCGACAAGCTGCCGTTCGCGCCGCCCGACGACCCGGTACTGGCCGCGCGGCTCGACGCGCTGACCAAGAAGGGCTTGAGTCCATTCGCGGTTCACCAGTTGCCTCAGGCCGTGATCACGCTGAAGCAGGGCGCGGGCCGCCTGATTCGCGCGGAGACGGATCGCGGCGTGCTGATGATCTGCGACACGCGGCTCGTCGACAAGCCTTACGGTCGACGGATCTGGCAGAGCCTGCCGCCGTTCAAGCGCACCCGCGAGATCGCGGTCGTGCAGGACTTCTTCGACGAGCACCGCGCGGCAAAACGCGCGTGACCGCGCTGCCGCCTGCTGCGGGCGGCACCAACAAAAAACCCGGCTCGATGGCCGGGTTTTTTGTTTGCTGCTCGGGCGTCGCTCAGAACTGCCACCACGACTTTTTCGTGCCGGGGCGTGAATGGCCGGTGATGTACGGGCTGTCCGGGAAGGTCCCGGCGAGCACGCGCTTCGTGTCTTCCGCGAGTTCCGGCTGGTTCAGCTTGCCGTACGACAGGATCATGATGTGCAGTGCGTCCTCGATCGCCGGCGCGCCCTTGTAGTCCTTGATCGCGAGCTGCGCGCGGTTGATCGCCGCGACATAGGCGCCGCGCCGATAGTAGTAATCGGCCGCGTGCACTTCGTGCGAGGCGAGCGCGTTGACGATGTAGCGCATCCGGGCGGCGGCGTCGGGCGCGTACTTGCTCTTCGGATAGCGGTCGACGACGACCTTGAACGCGTCGTACGATTCGCGCAGTGCCTGCGGATCGCGCTCGCTCATGTCCTGGCCGGAGAAGCGGCCGAACAGGCCGAGATCGTCGTTGAAGTGGATCATCCCCTTCAGGTAGTACGCGTACGGGATATCCGGGTGATCCGGATGCAGCTGGATGAAGCGGTCGACGGCCTGGTCGGCGGCTGCCGCTTCGTTGTCCTTCCAGTTGCAGTACGCGACGTTGATCTGCGCCTGTTGCGCGAAATGGCCGAACGGATCGCGACCCTGCAGCGATTCGAAATATTTCGCGCACTTGCCCCAGTCGCCGCCGGACAGTGCGTCCTGGGCCTCTGAGTATAATTTGTTGTTCGACCAGGTAGCCGTCTCGTCCTGCTTCTGCGGCAAGCCGTGGCAGCCGGCGATGAGGGCCGCGGCCGCTGCCACCGCAGCTCGGGCGGCGACGGTTTTGGCCGTACGTTTGGTCGAATTCATCATGCTCGCATGTCCTAGCTTCAAGTCTCGGTGACCCAGTCTAAATGACCCGTTCAAGTTCGCAGAATGCCCCGCGGGGCAAGTCAAATCGCGAAGATTATAGCCCAAGCGATCGGCCCGCCGACGCTGCGTCGGGGGATTCCCCCGATGACGATCTGGCTGCAGACGCGATGCAGCCACCTGTCGTGCCGTCCGCGGCGGCCGACGAGGCGCCGCGCGTCGTCGAAGTGCCGCTGTCTCTCGCGGGTGAGCGCCTCGATAAAGCGCTTGCCCAACTGTTCCCCGAATTCTCCCGCAGCCGCCTGCAGAGCTGGATCGAGGCGCAGCGCGTGCTGGTCGACGGTGCGCCGGCGAAGATCCGCCAGCCGGTGCCGCTCGGCGCGAGAATCGAGCTCGTGCCCGACCTGCTGCCGGAGCAGCTGGCGTTTACGCCGGAGCCGGTGCCGCTCGACGTGATCTACGAGGACGACGCGCTCGTCGTCATCAACAAGCCGGCGGGCCTCGTCGTCCACCCGGCTGCGGGAAACTGGAGCGGCACGATCCTCAACGGCCTGTTGTACCGCTACGGCGACGCGGCGGCCGGCCTGCCGCGCGCGGGCATCGTGCACCGGCTCGACAAGGAGACGTCCGGCCTGATGGTGGTTGCGCGCACACTCGCTGCGCAGACCGATCTCGTGCGCCAGCTGCAGGCGCGCACGGTGAAGCGCCGCTATTTCGCGCTCGTGTGGGGCATGATGCCCGAAGACGGCACGATTGACGCGCCGATCGGTCGCGATCCGCGCGAGCGCACGCGCATGGCCGTCGTCACCGGCGCGTCGGGCAAGCCCGCGCGCACGCATTTCCGCACGGTTGACACATGCATGTGGCAACGTCAGCCGGTGTCCGCGATTCAGTGCGATCTCGAAACCGGCCGCACGCATCAGATCCGCGTGCACTGCTCGCATGTCGGGCATCCGCTGCTCGGCGATCCGGTGTACGGGCGCGCGCGCGGCAAGCGCTCGGTCGCGCCGCTGCCGGGCGGGTTCGCGCGGCAGGCGCTGCACGCCTGGCGGCTCGGCCTCGTGCATCCGGTCACGGGCAAGACGATGCAGTGGCGTTGTCCGTTGCCGGACGACATGAGCGCGCTCGTCGCGGCGCTGGGCTTCGGACAGGGCGACGAGGAATTCGACGATGAAGACGGTGTCTACGACGATGACGATTTCGCCGGTGATTATCAGGATCACGACGACGATTACGACGATGAGGAGGAGTGAGTGCCGATGACGAACCTGGCGCCGTTGACGTGGCAGGACTGCGTGCAGCCCGACTGGCAAGTGGCGCCGCGCGTGCGTGCGCTGATCACGACGCGCGACGGCGGCGTGAGCGAGGGCCCGTACGGGCGCTGGCAGGACGGCGCCGCGTTGCCGGGCGGGATGAATCTCGGCCTGCATACCGGTGACGATCCGGTCCATGTCGCCGCGAATCGCGCGCGCTTGCTCGCGCTGGCGGGCCAGTCGCGGGCGGCGTGGCTCGAACAGGTTCACGGCACGCGGATCGTGCGTGCGGACGAGGTGAACGAGGCCGCGCCGGGTGCCGAGGCGCCCGTGCAGGCCGACGCGAGCGTGACGGACCGCGCGGGCGCGGTCTGTGTCGTGATGGTCGCGGATTGCCTGCCGGTGCTGTTGTGCGACGCGCGGGGCCGGGCGGTGGGTGCCGCGCATGCTGGCTGGCGCGGGCTCGCGGCCGGCATCGTCGAGCAGACCGCGGCGCGCGTCGCGGCGCTCGCCGGCGGCATGACGGATGAACTCCATGCGTACCTCGGGCCCGCGATCGGCCCGCGGGCGTTCGAAGTCGGCGCCGACGTGCGCGCGGCGTTTCTCGACACGGCTCCGCAGTCGGAGCATGATGAGACGCGGCAAGCGTTCGCCGCGATCGACGGCGCGCCCGGCAAGTACCTCGCCGACCTCTACGCGCTTGCGCGCCTGCGCCTCGCGCGCGCGGGCGTGGCGCACGTGAGCGGCGGGACTGCCTGCACGGTCACCGAACACGCGCGCTTCTATTCGTACCGGCGCGACCGCGTGACCGGCCGCATGGCGGCGGCGATCTGGCTGGCTGATTGACGGCTGACCGCGCGCGCTTGCGCGCGCGGCTCGATTTGCTGCATTGCGAACATTGGTTATCTCGATATTGACGCGACAATGCGGCGTGGTATGGACAAACGAATGAATAATCGCGAAGTCAAGTCAATCAAAATGTTTTATGTTTCGCCGGAAGCCTTGCCCCGCTTGTTGCGCACGGATTATCTCCGGGCAGAAATGTTCGGCGGTTTGATGCAGTGCTTCACATGGGGAAAACGATAATGATAAAAATACCGCACTGCGGCAGAATCTGGAGACGCCTCTCCAGAGCATGACGGCCCCGGCTCGCAGCCGGCGCGCCGCGCGCGAGCAGGATTTCACGATTGACGCTCACGAATCACCGGTAAGGCAGGTAATGACAGCATCGAAAAATTCGTCGACGTCCGCTCAGGCGGGCACTTTCGCGGGCAGCACCGGATTCGACCAGGCTACCCAGCCGATGCAGCAGATGTTCGAGGCATGGCTGAACGCCTGGCGCGGTTTCGCCGATCCGGCGCGCGCCGCAGCGGCGGCGACCACCGCGAATCCGTTTGCCGCATTCCAGTTCCCGACATCCGTTCCGTTCCAGATGCCGTCGATGTCCGATATGAGCGCCCTCGGCGGCCTGGCTTCGCCGTTCACGGGGCTGAAGCTGCCGGTGGCCGCGATCCCGCCGGAGCGGCTCCAGAAGCTGCAGGCCGACTACGCGCGCGATTGCATGACGCTGATGCAGCAGGCCGCCGCGGCGAAGCTCGAGTCGCCTGAACTGAAGGACCGCCGCTTCAGCGCGGATGCGTGGAAGGCGTCGCCCGCACATGCGTTCGCCGCTGCGTGGTATCTGCTCAACGCGCGTTACCTGCAGGAACTGGCCGACGCGCTCGAGACCGATCCGAAGACGCGCGAACGTATCCGTTTCTCCGTCCAGCAATGGACCGCCGCCGCCGCGCCGAGCAACTTCCTGGCGCTCAATCCCGATGCACAGAAATCGATCCTCGAGACGCAGGGCGAAAGCCTGCGGCAAGGGATGATGAACCTGCTCGGCGACATGCAGCGCGGCAAGATTTCGCAGACCGACGAATCGCAATTCGTGGTCGGCAAGAACCTCGGGTGTACCGAAGGCGCGGTCGTCTACGAGAACGACCTGATCCAGTTGATCCAGTACGCGCCGAAGACGGACAAGGTGTTCGAGCGGCCGCTCCTGATCGTGCCGCCGTGCATCAACAAGTTCTACATCCTCGACCTGCAGCCCGAGAATTCGCTCGTCGCGCATGCGCTGTCGAGCGGCCATCAGGTGTTTCTCGTGTCGTGGCGCAACGCCGATGCGTCGGTCGCGCACAAGACGTGGGACGACTACATGAACGAAGGGCTGCTCGCGGCGATCGATGCCGTGCAGCAGGTCAGCGGCCGCGAGCAGATCAATACGCTCGGCTTCTGCGTCGGCGGCACGATGCTCGCGACCGCGCTGTCGGTGCTCGCCGCGCGCGGCGAACATCCGGCCGCATCGATGACGCTGCTGACCGCGATGCTCGATTTCACCGACACCGGCATCCTCGATGTGTTCGTCGACGAGGCGCACGTGCAGATGCGCGAGCAGACCATCGGCGGCAAGAACGGCGCGGCGCCGGGGCTGATGCGCGGCGTCGAGTTCGCGAACACGTTCTCGTTCCTGCGGCCGAACGATCTCGTGTGGAACTACGTCGTCGACAACTACCTGAAGGGCCGCACGCCCGCCGCGTTCGACCTGCTGTACTGGAACAGCGACTCGACGAGCCTGCCGGGCCCGATGTACGCGTGGTACCTGCGCAATACCTATCTCGAGAACAAGCTCCGCGTGCCGGGCGCGCTGACCGTGTGCGGCGAATCCGTCGACCTGTCGCGCATCGACGTGCCGACCTTCATCTACGGGTCGCGTGAGGACCACATCGTGCCGTGGCAGACGGCTTACGCGTCGACGTCGATCCTGACGGGCCCGCTGAAGTTCGTGCTTGGCGCGTCGGGCCACATCGCGGGCGTGATCAATCCGCCGGCGAAGAAGAAGCGCAGCTACTGGGTCAACGACAACGACCTGCCCGAATCCGCGGACGACTGGTTCGCCGGCGCGACCGAGCACCCGGGCAGCTGGTGGACGACCTGGGTCGAATGGCTCGACCAGTACGGTGGCCGCAAGGTGGCGCCTCCGGCCAAGGCCGGTTCCGCGCAGTTTCCGGTGATCGAGCCGGCGCCGGGCCGCTACGTGTTGCAGCGCGATTGACGAAAGACGGACAGCGGCGCACGCTGTCCGGTGCACCGCAGTTTTTTTAACAGGGCCGGTAGCGATGCGCCGTGTCGTGCGGGCCTGGAGGAAAGGGAA
>NZ_JBSAXF010000018.1:0-120025 GCF_053427845.1 Burkholderia sp. AW49-1
TTGAACTACTTCGTTGCGACGGCGGGGGCTCAACTTCGTGTGCGCCGGGGTTCTACAACCCATACTCGAGCGCACCGCTTCCCTTCTTCCTCCGCGCCGCGTTGCCGTTAGCGCGAAAGAGGCGTGATTCTAAGCAGCTCCTGGCAATCGCGCAAGGGTTTGATGGATTTTTCTTCATCCCCGCCGATTCGGCCTTCCGGCCATGTCCGAGCACGAGACCGCTTATGGCGCAAAGAACGGACTAGAATGTGAGGTTCTTCGCCCCTTTCTATACGTATTTAATATGCGCCAGCGAATCGCCAAACGCCTCCCCCCCGACGCCGACAAACTGGTCGGCCTGTCGCTTGCGCTCTTCGCCTCGGGCAGCCGCATCGAGGATCGCTTCTGGGAAGCGAAGCTCGATGCGCTACTCGCCAAGATCGTTCGCAACGGCAACCAGACCACGCTCGATGCGGCACTCGACCATCTGCAGCAGAACCATCCTGATGCCTATGGCGCGCTCGCCGACATGGCCGAGACGCATAGTGAATCGATGGTGATCGAGCACGACGGCCAGCCGTACGATGCGCTGCTGGTCGCCGTTCCCGTTCTTGCCTGGACGCGCTACATGATTCCGTCGGGCCCGCTGAAAGGCGACGCCGCCGACGCATTGCGCACGCACTTGCAGGCGCACGTGCTCGCCACCGGCACGCTGGTCGGTCTGGCCCCGTTCCTGTACAGCATCGATCAACTGCCGCGCCACCACGTCGAGACCTATCGGCTCGCCCAGCAGCTCGCGCACGCGGCGCTCGGCCAGCACGCCGCCAAGCTCAGCTTCGGCGACTTGCCCGAAACCTCGCCGATCCTGGCCGACCCGCGCTTCCTTCTCGCCGTCGTCGCCGCTCCAGCCGGCGCACCGCTGTTCCGCTGGCAGGAAGAAGAGCATGGCAATCGGATCGAACGCGGTCAGTGTCTCGAACAATGGACCGCGCAAGGCGGTCCGAACCTGTCGATTGCCCTCCCCGGCTGCGAGTTCGAATGCCTCCTCCCGGACGCATACTATTCGGCCTGCCGTGATGCGGACGAGCGCATCCGTCCGCACACGGTCCGAACGGCTATCCGTTATCTTTTCGACACACTTGGTACGGCACCGCAAGAGCTGCGCGCCGTGGTCGCAGGCTTCGGCGAGCGACGGATCGACGAGTATCGTGTCGGCTTCACGCGACGCGCCAGCAACGACGTCATCTATGGCGTCGTATGGCCGCTCTACGGCCGCGAAAACGGCGACGTCTCGATCGACAGCGCGACGCTCGAAGGCGAAGCACCAATCGAAGGGCCGCTCGAGGAGATCGTAAGTCTGCTGAAGGAATGCGGCGTAACCGACGTCCGCCGGCATGCGGGCCGCTTCGACCCGGAATATTGCGACGACTGCGGCGTGCCGCTCTATGCGGATCCGCTCGGCGAAATCGTCCACGCGGAAATGCCAGAAGACGCATCGCCCGCCCAACCGCACTTTCACTGATCGTACATCGCAGGCCCGCGACACCTGCCCGACGAAGCCGCTCCCGGTTCCAGCCGGAGCGGCTTTTTTCTCGTCCTAATTTCACTCACTCGCAGTTTCGGACTTCTCCTAAGCCTTTCAGCCAAGCAGACTTCTTGTAAGGTTTTTGTCATTATCGGATCCAACGCATGCCAACGGCAGCTCAATGACTCACCTTACGGAGGTTGAATATGCGGTTCCTGGTGCTGAACTCAGACGCCGAACGGCGTGACGGACTGAAGGCCCTGCTGCGGCAGATCGACCGTCATGCCAGCATCAACGATGCGCCCGATGGTTTCCAGGCGCGCCGGCTGCTGCGCACCCAGCGCTTCGACCTTGTTGCCATCGACTGGCTGGACGTCGGCCGCCTCTGCGAACTCCAGGCACTCTGCAGCGCCTGCTCACCGACACCCGCCGCGGTACTGATCGACGAATCAACGCCGGAAGCCATCCAGCGCTTCTACAATTATGGCGTCGCGGGTGTGATCCCGCACTCCACGAGGCCGCATCTGATCGTGCGGGCACTCGAAATGGTTCTGTTGGGCGGCCATTACATCCCGCCCATCGCACTCAGCCTGCTGCCCTCAGCTGCCGCGGTGCGCCACGATGCCCATTTCCAGACGCTCGCCGGATCGCTGCCGCGCCGCCCGCCAAGTGGCCTCCTGTCGCCGAGGCAGGCGCAGATCATGCGGTTCGTCCATATGGGCAGCACCAACAAGATGATCGCTCGCACACTCGGCATCAGCGAAGGCACCGTGAAAATCCATCTCGCCAGCATCTTCCAGCAGCTGGGCGCGGCAAACCGCGCGGCCGCAGTCGCGATCTACAACGGGTGGCTGTCGCCGCATCTCGAGGTGTTGCTGGCAAACCGTGATCGTGCAAACAAGCCCGTCATCGGCGAACGCGGCCCGGTTCCGCTGCGCATGCAACGGACCGACCGTCCATACCCGCTGCCCGCCGCAAACACAGACACCCGGGACCTGCCGCTCGCGGCCGAACCGCCAGCGCGATTTCGCCGCGAGCGCTGATCGGACAGTATCGATATTGCGACGGTCGACATGTGCGAATTCCCACCTTTGATGCTCAACGAGTAATATGGACGCATGGGTTTTCTTTTCACACCGCTTCCGCTCTGGGTTGGCATCGGTGGCTGGATCGCCACCGTGGCGCTGCTCGCGCTCGCGCTCTGGAAGCGTCCCTTCGTCCGTCTTCAGGACGCGACGCTCCAGCACGTATGGCTCGCGCTCGTCACAGCGATCACGGTGCTCTGGGCCTCGAATGCGTGGCTCGAAGACGGTATCGTCATGCACCTGCTCGGCGCGACGCTGCTCGTCACGCTGTTCGACTGGACGCTTGCGCTACTTGCGATGGGTGCCGTCACGGCCGTCGCCGCGATCGTCTTCGATGCGCCGTGGCAAGGCATCGGCGTCACCTATCTGATCTACGGCGCGCTACCGGTCGCCGTGTCCGCGTTGCTGCAACGCGCCGCGATCGCGTGGCTCCCGCACAATCTCGCGTCGTTCATCACCGGTCAGGGATTCCTGTCACCGGCCATCGCAATCGTCGCAGTCGCCGCGGCCGCGGCCGGTGTCCAGCTCGCTCTCGCGGACGGCGTGCCCGTCGTCATTCCCGCCGGCTATCTGCTGAACACCGCGCTGCTCGCGCTCGGCGAAGCGTGGTTCACCGGCATGGCCACTGCGCTCATCGCCGTCTATCGTCCGGCGTGGGTCACGACGTTCGACGTTCGGCGCTATCGCCTCGGCGGCCCGCGCGCCTGAACACGCTGGTCCCGGAGCGATCGGCGCGCATGACGATCCGCTTCCGCAGCGCGGGAGAGTGCGACATCTACTGCCGCACAACTTTTTTACGCTAAGATTGAACTCCTGTTCTTCATCGGGCATCTATACGTGCCCGATGTCTCATTCGCTCCTCACCAATAATCAGATGGACAGCTCTTCTGCCTCGCTACGGATCTTCCGGGCGTTCGGCAAGCTGGCAGCCTGTGTCGCGGGCCTGTCGCTTGCGCTTCCGGCACCGGTATTCGCCGACCTCCTCGACCAGCGATCCGAACTGATCAACAAATTCGTCAACGAGATGCATGCCGATCCGATCGTCGCCGATTGTGCGGCGCACGGCAGCTTCATCGCCAGCACATCGACGGCCTTCGACCGCGTCGACTTCGCGCCGAACGCGTTCGAAAGCGGCAACGCGACGATCACGCCGTGGAACGATTCGTTCGATCAGGGCAAGCAGCGCGTGAAGGTCGACAACATCGTCACCGTGGACGGCCTCGGCGTCCACAGCGACGGCAGCGACCCGACGCCGCTGAAATTCCGCTGCGGCTATGTCGGGCAGCAAATGCTGGCGTTCAGCTGGAACGATCCGGTGCCGCCATTGAAGCCGCGCGTCGAGCGTCCGTCGTCGTCGACGAAGAAGTTCAAGGGCAAGTCGCACCGCGGCAAGGTCAAGGCATCCGGCCGCACCGGCAAGAAAGCCGTCGCAACGCAGAAATCAAGCGGCCAGAAGAAAGCCGTGAGGAAGAAAACGGCGAAGAAGTCCTGATCCGACGGAGCGGCAGCGACAGAAGCAAAAAAGCCGGCGCATCGCACGATGCGCCGGCTTTTTCATATCGACGACGGTACGCTTACGCGAACGTCTCGACGTGCACCAGGATTGCCGCCAGCATCGCCGCGCCGAGCGCAGCGCTCCGCTCGCCATTCCAGCCGACCCGCTCGTCCGGAAGGTTCGCATTGTCCTTGAACGGCATCTCGAGCGTAAGAGACAGACAGCCGAACTGATGACCGATGTACTTCGACGCGAGCTTGAGCGCGTCCTCCTTGTACTTGCTCGCCGCATAACCGTGCTCAGTCTGGAAATCCGGGCTCGCGACCTTGAATGCATCGATGAATGCCGTCTGCTCCTTGCCCTGCTGCTCCGTGAAGCTCGGCAGCATCTCCGAACCCGCGACGAACACGTACGGCAGATCCTCGTCACCGTGAATGTCGAAGAACATGTCGCAGCCGATCGAATGGATCGCATCGCGCACGGCCATCACTTCGGGGCTGCGCTCGGCATCGGGCGCCATCCACTCGCGGTTCAGGTTCGCGCCCGCCGCGTTGGTGCGCAGGTTGCCGTGCACGCTGCCGTCCGGATTCATGTTCGGAACGATATAGAACGTCGCTCGGTCGTACAGCTTGCGCGCCACCGGATCGCCTGACCAGTCGCCCCACCCGGCAAGTCGCTTGACGAGCCCTTCGACGAACCACTCGGCCATCGTCTCGCCCGGGTGCTGGCGCGCGATGATCCATACCTTCTTCTTCGGTGCGCCGTCGACTTCCGGCGTACCGAGCGTCAGCAGCGACATCGGACGGCCTTCCACCGTTCGACCGAGCTCGACGACGTTCGCCTGCGGCAATTGCTGGACCGCGCCGAGGAACGCCGCATGACGCTCCTCCGAGTACGGTTCGAAATACGCGTAGTAGATGCTGTCGAACTCGGGCGTATGGTCGATGATCATCGTCTTGCCGTCGAACGTCGTCGGCACACGGAACCAGTCGACACGGTCGTAGCTCGCGACCGCGCTGTAGCTACGCCATCCCGACGGATACGCGCATTCGGCCGCATTCTCGAACGACATCACGCACCGCTCACCGCGTGCGCCCGTCAGGCGGAAGTAGAACCACTGGGCGAATTCCGAGCGGTTGTCGCCGCGTACGCGCAGCCGGATCGCGTCGGGGCTGTCGCACGACACGACGTCGATGGCGCCCGCGTCGAAATTGCTGGTGATCGAAAGGGTCATCTATCTCTCCAGTGTCGACCGGAACCGGCGGTTTGCCGCGTGTCCGGCCTCATGCATGCGCGGGCCGTCTCGTGAACGGCCGGCTTGGTCACTCGCCGATTCGCCGGCGATATACGTAAGTCGAATCGTTCGACGCAGCGGCATCGAACGCGTAGTCTTCCACCGCGAAATCCTTCAGCGCCGCCGGTTCGGCGATGCGATTCTCGACAATGTAACGCGCCATCAGGCCACGGGCGCGTTTCGCATGGAAGCTGATGATCTTGTAGCGGCCGCCCTTCCAGTCCTCGAACACCGGCGTGACGATCGGAGCGGCCAATAGTTTCGGTTTGACCGACTTGAAGTACTCGGTCGACGCGCAGTTGACCAGCACGCGCCCCGCGCCGCTACGCGTCTCGAGCTGCTCGTTCAGCGCGCGTGTAATCCGGTCGCCCCAGAACGCATACAGATCCTTGCCGCGCGCGTTCGCGAAACGGGTACCCATCTCGAGCCGATACGGCTGCAGCAGGTCGAGCGGACGCAGCAGCCCGTACAGGCCCGACAGCACGCGCACGTGCTGCTGCGCATAGTCGAGATCGGCGGCCGACAGCGATTTGGCATCGAACCCTTCGTATACGTCGCCATTGAACGCGAGCACTGCCTGCTTCGCGTTGGCCGTCGTGAAGGTCGGCGACCAGTCCGCATAGCGCTGGAAGTTCAGCCGCGCGAGCGCGTCGGAGATGTCCATCAGCGTCGAGATGTCCTGCGGCGACAACTTGCGCAGGCCGTCGATCAGTTCCGACGCATCGTCGACGAATGCAGGCTTCGTGTAAGACGGGACGTGGGCGGGCGTATCGTAGTCGAGGGATTTGGCTGGGGAGAGAACGATTATCATAGAGGCTCGCTGGCACGCCGTGCCTTGCGGTCAGACGAAAACCACCGATTGTAACGAATGACCCGCTCTCTCGCCCCGCATGCCGCACATCGCGTCGTGCTCGACTCGAACGTCTGGATCGACATACTCGTATTCGACGACCCTGCCACACGCCCGATCCGGGCTGCGCTCGAGCGCGGCACGCTTGCCGCCGTAATCGACGGCCGCTGTCTGAACGAACTCGAGCTCGTGCTCGACTATCCGCAATTTCAGGCACGCGCCATCGACAAGGCCGAAGCGCTCGCGACTGTCGCCCGCCTGACCAGCCTCGTCGAGCCGCCACCCGTCGACGCCGACGCGCCACCCCTGCCGAAGTGCAAGGACCGCGACGACCAGAAATTTCTCGAGCTCGCGCGCGCCGCGCAGGTTGACTGGCTCGTGTCGAAGGACCGTGCGCTGCTCAAGCTCGCGAAGCGCACCGCGCGCGACTTCGGCTTCCGGATCGCGCAGCCCGCGCCATTTACCGAAGCCTGCGCGCTCGATGCCGCATTGGCCACCCCTACCACGCCGGCCTGAAGGCCCGCCGCCACCCGCTTGCGACCGTATCGATGAACGCTCCTTCCGACATGCCTACGACTCCCGTTTTTCCCTCGCGCCTGCCGAACGTCGGCACAACGATCTTCACGGTCATGAGCGCGCTCGCCGCCGAGAAAGGCGCCGTGAACCTAGGCCAGGGCTTTCCGGATTTCGACTGCGACCCGCGCATCGTCGACGCGGTCGCGGCCGCAATGCGCAACGGTCACAACCAGTATCCGCCGATGGCCGGCGTCGCGCCGTTGCGAGACGCGATCGCTGACAAGATCGCGCAGGTCTACGGCCGGCGCTACGATCCGGCCACCGAGATCACGGTCACCGCCGGCGCGACGCAGGCCCTGCTGACGGCGATCCTGTGCGCGGTCCATCCGGGTGACGAGGTGATCGTCGTCGAACCGACCTACGACAGCTATCTGCCGTCGATCGAGCTCGCCGGCGGCAAGCCCGTATTCGTTACGCTGGAAGCGCCCGACTATGCGATTCCGTTCGATCGGCTCGCCGCCGCGATCACGCCGAAAACGCGGATGATCATGATCAACACGCCGCACAACCCGACCGGCACCGTGTGGCGCGAGACCGACATGCGCAAGCTCGAGGAGATCGTGCGCGGCACCAACGTGCTGATCCTGTCGGATGAGGTGTACGAACACATGGTCTACGACGGTGCGCGACACGAAAGCGTCGCGCGCTACCCGGAGCTGGCCGCGCGCAGCTTCATCGTGTCGAGCTTCGGGAAGACCTACCATGTGACGGGCTGGAAGGTTGGCTATGTCGCGGCGCCTGCCGCGCTGACCGCGGAGTTCCGCAAGGTCCATCAATTCAACGTGTTCACGGTGAACACGCCGATGCAGATCGGGCTCGCCGACTACCTGCGCGATCCGGCACCGTACCTGACACTGCCCGATTTCTACCAGAAGAAGCGCGACTTCTTCCGCGCCGGCCTCGAGCGCACGCGCTTCAAGCTGCTGCCATGCCCCGGCACGTACTTCCAGTGCGTCGACTATTCGGCGATCAGCGACCTGCCCGAAGCGGAATTCTCGAAGTGGCTCACGTCGGAGATCGGCGTGGCGGCGATTCCCGTGTCTGCGTTCTATCACGAGCCGCACGAATCGGGCGTCGTGCGCTTCTGCTTTGCGAAACAGGAAAGCACGCTCGCATCCGCACTCGAACGGCTCGCACGCCTGTAAGTCCTGCATGGGCAGCCGGGCACGGTACGACACCGCGCCCGCGCCGCGCTTACGAACGCGCGGCGCTCGTCGCCTCGACATAGGCCTTGCGATCGGCCGCCACGCGCTGCGCGACCGGCCGCTCGCCGACCAGCTTCGCGTGCGCCTTCCAGTCGATGCCGGCATCGAGCAGGAAATCGCGGCCGAAGATGGCCTTCGTCGCCATTCCGATCACCGGCAGATGGATCGCCGCAGCAATGTCCGCGAGGCCGAACGTGTCGCCGAGCACGTATGGCGAGAACTGCGTCATCCGCTTGAACGCATCGATCGCGCGCGGAAGGCGCTTCTCGACGTGCGCCTTCATCCCGTCGCTGACCTTGCCGCCGAAAAACGCTTCCGTATAGACCTCGCGTGCGGTCCATTCGAGATACAGCTCGAGCGTCTCGACGAGTTCGCGCACCTTCGCGGCCGCGAACGGTGCGGCCGGAAAAATGGCCTTGTCGGGATAACGCGCCGCCAGATATTCGATGATCACCTGCGATTCGAACAGCGCGCCCTCTTCCGTCTTCAAGAACGGAATCTTGCCGAGCGGCGAATCGGCGAGCAGTGCCGGATCGCTGATCGGCAGGCTGCATGCCGACTCCTCGAACGGGATGTCATGTTCGAGCAGGACGAACTTCACCTTGTTGTAATAGTTGGACAACGGAATACCGCACAGCTGTAGCATCGGAGTCTCCTTCGTTGCTGAAGCGCGCCGCGGCGATGGCGGCGGCATCGGGATACGTCGCGCTGAAAAGCACGTTCGTGCTAGTCTAAAGCAGTTTCGCGTCCGTCACGACAACAATGCATCCGCTGCGGCAGCCCCCTCACGGGCATGCGTATGCGCCCGCGTGGCATGCGGCGCCGCAGCCTCGCCATCCGATGGAGACACACTCGCATGAGTGCTGAACTGCTGGCCTCGCGCCCGCCCCAGAGCGAATCGACGCTCGTCCTCACGCTGTCGAATCCCGGCGCACGCAACGCGCTGCATCCCGACATGTATGCGGCCGGCGTCGAGGCGCTCGCTACCGCCGAGCGCGACCCCGCCATTCGCGCGGTCGTTCTCACGGGTGCCGATCGTTTCTTTTGCGCGGGCGGCAACCTGAACCGGCTGCTCGACAACCGCTCGAAGGATCCGTCCTACCAGGCCGACAGCATCGATCAGCTCGCCGCGTGGATCACGGCGATCCGCGCAACAACCAAGCCCGTGATCGCGGCAGTCGAAGGCGCGGCGGCCGGCGCGGGCTTTTCGCTCGCGCTCGCATGCGACCTGATCGTTGCCGCGCACGACGCGAAGTTCGTGATGTCGTACGCACGCGTCGGCCTAACGCCCGACGGCGGCGGCTCGTGGTTCCTCGCGCGCGCACTGCCGCGTGCGCTCGCCGCCGAAATCCTGTTCGAGGGCAAGCCCGTCGTGGCCGACCGCCTGCACGCGCTCGGCGTCGTCAATCGGCTCGCCGTGCCCGGTGCCGCGCTGTCCGACGCGCTCGCATGGGCTGACTCGCTTGCCGGCATCTCGCCGAACGCGCTCACGCGCATCAAGTCGCTGCTCGACGATGCGACCGCACAGCCGCTCGATGCGCATCTGGGCACCGAGCGCGATCACTTCGTCGCATCGTTGCATCATGCGGATGCATTCGAAGGCATTACCGCATTCCTCGAGAAACGCCAGCCGCGCTACAAGCGCTGATCCGCGCGCCGCCGCTGCGACGACACGCACGCGCAGGCGCCCGGTCGCACATTTGCGTCGCCTGCAGCCCGCATCGATCCATGCTCTAATGACCGCCTGTCGCGGCGCCCCGCCGGCGCCGTTTTCGCGCATGCAATAAAGGAGTTGACGATGATCGACGTCTACAGCTGGGCGACCCCGAACGGCCACAAGGTACACATCATGCTCGAGGAAACGGGCCTCGCATATCGTGCGCATCCGGTCGATATCGGCGCGGGCGACCAGTTCAAGCCCGAATTCCTGAAGATCAGCCCGAACAACAAAATCCCCGCGATCGTCGACGCGGACGGCCCCGGCGGCAAGCCGATCTCGCTGTTCGAATCGGGCGCGATCCTCGTGTACCTGGCGGAAAAGACCGGCAAGTTTCTGCCGACCGAGCCGGCCGAGCGCTACGCGACGCTCGAATGGCTGATGTTCCAGATGGGCGGCGTCGGCCCGATGCTCGGGCAGGCGCACCACTTCCGGCTGTACGCGCCGGAGAAGATCGACTATGCGATCAATCGCTATACGAACGAAGCGAAGCGCCTGTACAACGTGATGGAAAAGCGTCTCGGCGAATCCGAATATCTGGCCGGCGACACGTACACGATCGCGGACATCGCGACGTTCCCGTGGACGCGCTCATGGCAGAACCAGGGCATCGTGCTCGACGAACTGCCGAACGTGAAGCGCTGGCACGAAACGATTGCCGCGCGTCCTGCCGTGCAGCGCGGTGTCGAAGTGCTCGCATCGCTGCGCAAGCCGTTGCAGGACGACAAGGCACGCGAAATGCTGTTCGGCGCGACGCAATACGCAAAGCACTGACGCACCACGCGCCGTGCGACGCGGCGGCATCCGTCGATGCCGCCGCGCGCATCAGAAGTAGTGCAGCGTAATGAATTCCGCCGCGCAAACGAGCAACGGCACGTCCGGACGCTCGACCTGCATCGACACCGACCACGTCACCTGCACGCCGCCCCGCGCGGCCTCCGCGGCTTCCTTCACCGCGAACAGCGCGCGCACGCGTGCACCGACCGGCACCGGCTTCAGGAAGCGCACGCGGTTCAGTCCGTAGTTCACGCCCATCTTTTGCTCGAAACGCATCGCATCGGTCATCAGCGCGGGAATCAGCGATAGCGTCAGGAATCCGTGCGCGATCGGGCCGCCGAACGGCGATTCGCGCCGCGCCCGCTCGGGATCGACGTGAATCCACTGGTGATCGCCGGTGGCGTCGGCAAAACCATCGACGCGACGCTGGTCGATCTCGACCCAGCCGCTCGCGAGCGGCTCCGCGCCGACGCGCTCATGCAGCGCATGTGCCGACGCGATCAGCGGCAATGTCACGTCCGTCATGCGCGCGCTCCTTGCGGATGACGCAGTCCGAAGATCACCTTGGTATGCACGGTGATCACCGTGTCGCCGGCTTCGTTGACGCCGATCCACTCCGTCGACACGATGCCGCGATCGGGCTTGCTCGCCGACACGCGCTTGTCGTGGACCTTCTGGTACATCGTGATCGTGTCGCCGGCACGCACGGGCTTGAGCCAGCGGATCGAGTCGATGCCGGGCGAGCCCATGCTGGTCGAATCCGGTCCCAGCTTCTTGATGAGCAGGCTCATGAACACCGAACACGTATGCCAGCCGCTCGCAACGAGTCCGCCGAACGGCGATGCCTTGCCAGCCTCCTCGTCGAGATGGAACGGTTGCGGATCGTAGCGTTGCGCGAACGCCTTGATGTCGTCCGATTCGAACGTATAGCGGCCGATTTCGGTCGTACTGCCGACTTCCAGATCTTCGAAACTGATACCCACTGTCTATCTCCCATGGCGCGCTCGCGCGTCGCCGTCATGCCGCGTCGGTCTGCGCGAAATCCGGCAGGGCCGCGATGCGCGCAAGATGATGATCGGTGTCGCCGAGTGTCGTCTCGATGATCGACAGCCGCTTGAACAGGTGTGCGGCGGCAACCTCATTGGTCACGCCCATGCCGCCGTGCAGTTGCACCGCCTGCTGGCCGACAAAGCGCGCAGCCGTGCCGACCCGCGCCTTCGCGGCCGACACCGCCTTGCGACGCGCATCGGCATCGCCGCCCGCGTAACGCACCGCGGCCAGATAAGTCAGCGAGCGCGCCTGCTCCGCGTGAATCAGCATGTCGACCATCCGGTGCTGCAGTGCCTGGAAACGTGCAATCGGTACGCCGAACTGTTCGCGCGTCTTCGTGTATTCGACCGTCGCGCGATTCAGTTCGTCGAGTGCGCCGACCGCTTCCGCGCAGAGCAGGAAGGTCGCGTAATCGGCAATCTGCTCGAGTGCGGCCGCATCGCGTGCGCCGCCCGTCAGCTGCCGCGCGGGTGTGTCATGCAGCTCGATCGTCGCGGCGCGCTGGCCGTCGATCGTCCGGTAGTCGACGAGCTTCGCCCCCGCGGCATCGCGCTCGACGACAAACAGGCCGATGCTGCCGCCATCGACACGCGCGGGTACGATCCACGCATGCGCCTGGGCGCCGTGCTGAACGACCGACTTGGTGCCGGTCAGCCGATACGTGCCGCCGTGATCGCGCGCGTGCGTATCGAGTTCGTACAGGTCGTAGCGTGCCCGTGGTTCGTGGAATGCAACGGCCAGGCGCTTCTGCCCTTGCGCAACCGCTTCCAGCAGCGCGGCATCGTCGCCCGTGCCGGATCCGGCGACACGCAGCGCCTCGATGCCGACCGCCGTCGCCCAGTACGGCTCGACCACGAGTGCACGGCCGAGTTCCTGCATCGCGACCAGCATGTCGACCGGGTCGCCGCCGAAGCCGCCCTGTGCATCCGGCACGGGCAGCGCGGTCAGGCCGAGCTCCGCGAATGCGCTCCATTGCGCCTCCGACACGCCGGCATCGCTTCGCACGATGACCTGACGCGCGTCGAAACCGTATTGCTCGCCGAGATAACGGCGCAGCGCGTCGGCAAACTGTTGCTGCTCATCGGTAAAGCTGAAATCCATGGTTGTCTCCGTTCCCTGATCACAGCCCCAGGATCATCTGCGCGATGATGTTCTTCTGAATCTCGTTCGAACCGCCGTAGATCGATGTCTTTCGGTAATTGAAGTAGTAGGCAGCGAGCGGCGCGGCATCGTCGTCTCCCGCGCTGCTGTGTTCGCGTTCGCCCGCGAGGAACGGGACGTCGAACGGCGCGGCGAGCGGCCCGATCGCCTCGAACATCAGCTCGGTAAGCGCCTGCTGCACCTCGGTACCCTTGATCTTCAACATCGATGCCTCGGGGCCCGGCCCCTTGCCGCTCGTCTCGCGGCTCACGACACGCAGCACCGTCACCTCGAGCGCCATCAGTTCGACTTCGAGCGCCGCGACCTTCGCGGCAAACACCGGGTCGGCGAGCAGCGGTCTGCCGTTCTTGCGCTGGTTCGACGCCACGCGTTTCAGGAATGCGAGCTCACGCTTCGACGCGCCGACGCGTGCGATGCCGGTGCGCTCGTGGCCCAACAGGTATTTCGCGTAAGTCCAGCCGCGGTTTTCATCACCGACGAGATTCTCGGCGGGCACCTTCACGTCCTCGAAGAACACCTCGTTGACTTCGTGATCCTCATCGAGCGTGATGATCGGGCGCACCGTGATGCCGGGTGTCTTCATGTCGATCAGCAGGAACGAGATGCCCTCCTGCTTCTTCGCCGCCGGATCTGTGCGCACGAGACAGAACATCATGTCCGCGTACTGGCCCAGCGTCGTCCACGTCTTCTGGCCGTTGACGACGTAGTGGTCGCCGTGACGTTCGGCACGCGTGCGCAGCGATGCGAGATCCGACCCGGAGCCCGGCTCCGAATAACCCTGGCACCACCAGTCGGTGCCGTCCAGGATGCGCGGCAGATAGTGGCGCTTCTGCGCTTCGCTGCCGTATTTCATCAACACCGGCGCGACCATCGATACGCCGAACGGCAGCACGGTCGGCGCGCCGATCCGTGCACACTCCTCATCCCAGATGTGGCGCTGCGTCGCGTTCCAGTCCGGACCGCCGTATTCGGCCGGCCACGCAGGCGCGGACCAGCCGCGCTGGCCAAGAATTCGGTGCCAGCTCGCGAAATCCTCGCGGTCGAGTCGTTTGTGATCGAGTACCTTGGCGCGCAGTGCATGAGGCAGGTTGGCCTCGAGCCAGGCGCGAACGTCGACGCGGAACGCGTCGTCGGCGGGGGAATAATCCAGGTCCATGCGCAGTGTCTCCTGACCGCGGCCGTCCGGCCCGGCAAGGACACGCTGCGTACGTCATTGCAGCGGTTCTTTGAGCGCGGCAGGAATCGGCAGCGGCATCACGTCGATGCCTTCTTCGACCAAGGATTGCGCATCCTCCGGCGTCGTGACGCCACGAATGCTGCGCGCCGGCGCCTCGTTGTAATGAATGCGCCGCGCTTCCTCGGCGAAGCGCTCGCCCACGTTCTCGGTCTTCTCCAGCACCTCGCGCAGCGCGCGCATCACCTGCGCCTGCAGCGCGCGCGGATCGGTCGGCTGTGCCTGCGTCGCGCCCGACAGGTTCAGGCGCGGCGCCGACGGCATCCGGTTGATCTCGGTCGTCCCGCACACCGGACATTCGACCAGCTTGCGGGACAACTGCGCTTCGAATTCATCGGCGGAAGCGAACCAGCCTTCGAACCGATGACCGTGCGGGCACTGTAAATCGAGGACCTTCATGCTGAATCAGGGCGTGTGGCGAGTGTAGCGCAAAACGCGCTTTTGTGAACGATCGTGCTAAACGAGGATCGCGTGGCCGGACAGCGGCTGCGTCACAGGATTGTAACGCGGTGCCCCACCCGCCGCTGACACGCGTCAAGGCTTCTCGACCGGGCCGAGCGGCCAGGTGCCGGACAGGACCTTGTCGAGCCACATCGTGCCGATGATCGTCTTCACGTCGGTGATCTGGCCGGTGCGCACCCACTCCTGCAGGTCGGGCAGCGTCGCCGTGAAGGTCTCGAGGAATTCGCCTTCGTCGAGCTTGCGCTCGCCGGCCGTCAGGCCTCGCGCGAGATACAGGTCGATGAATTCGGTCGAATAGGAAATGATCGGGTGAATCCGTGCCAGGAACACGTATTCGCGTGCCGTGTAGCCGGTTTCCTCGCGCAGTTCGCGCACCGCGCAGGCAAGCGCTCCCTCGTTAGGGTCGAGTTTGCCGGCGGGGAATTCGGCCATCACCTTGCCGATCGGATAGCGATACTGGCTTTCCATCAGCACGCGGCCGTCGTCGAACAGCGGGATCACCATCACCGCGCCGGGGTGCTGGACGTATTCGCGCGTGGCCTGCGTGCCGTCGGGCAAACGAACGGTATCGCGCTTCAGCTTGAGGAACGAGCCGTCGAAAATCGCCTCGCTCTCGAGGCAGGTTTCGGTCAGTGCGGCGTCGTGATTGGGTAGTTCGGCCATCGGCGGGCTCCGGAGGATTGAGCACGCGACGGCCGAAGCCGTCAGCGTCGTTTGACGAGATACTGGAACGTAAAGCCGGGAAACGCGAACACAACGAAGAGACTGAACGTGATCGCGTAGAACTGCCAGCCTTGTTCGAAGCGGTTGCCGGCGCGCGACTCGAGCCAGAAGCCGAGCGCACCGACAACGAAATACAGCACGATCAGCTCGCCGATCCGAACCCACGCGTTCTTCTTCGTCGCACCGATCGGCACGACGGCGAAGAGGCGTTGGTTCAGGAACGGCACGTTGGCGCATACGAGCGCCAACAACACGATGAACCAGCCGGCTGCCGACATTACAGCGGCAGCGTGTGACGGATCGCCTGCAGGCAGGCCGTCAGCAGCGGGCTCGGGATCAGGCCGAGCACCACGACTGCAACACCGTTCAGCACGAGGATGGTGCGCTTGCAGAAATCGCCGGTGACCGGGGTCGCATCCTGCGGTGCATCGAAGTACATCAGCTTGACGATGCGCAGGTAGTAGAACGCGCCGAACAGCGACGTGATCACGGCCAGCACGGCCAGCCACGTGAGACCCGCGTTGACGGTCGCCTCGAGCACCGCGAGCTTCGCGTAGAAGCCGACGGTCGGCGGGATACCGGCCAGCGAGAACATCATGACCATCATCACGAACGCGAACACCGGGCTGCGCTTGTTGAGGCCCTTGAAGTCGTCGATCGTTTCCGCTTCGAAATCGCGGCGTGCGAGCAGCATCACCACGCCGAACGAGCCGAGCGTCGTGATCAGGTAGACGATCGCGTAGAACATCGCCGAGCTGTACGCGTTCGCCGGTGCGGTCGCGTCGCCCTTCACGATGCCGGCGAGCAGGCCGAGCAGCACGAAGCCCATGTTCGAGATCGCCGAGTACGCGAGCATCCGCTTGATGTTGCGCTGGACGATACCGGTGATGTTACCGACGATCAGTGACAGCGCGGCGAGGATCACGAGCGCGGTCTGCCAGTTCTGTGCGAGCGGCAGCAGGCCCATCACCAGGAAGCGCAGACCCCACGCGAATGCGGCAACCTTCGGGCCGCCGCCGACGAACAGCGTCATCGCGGTCGGTGCACCCTGGTAGACGTCCGGTACCCACATGTGGAACGGCACGGCGCCGAGCTTGAACGCGATACCGGCGACGATGAAGACCACGCCGAACATCAGCACGGCCGCGTCGGTGTTGCCGCCGACCGCCTTGTACACCTCGCCCAGCTCGAGCGAGCCGGTCGCGCCGTAAAGCATCGAAATGCCGTACAGCACGAAGCCCGACGCAAGCGCGCCCAGCACGTAGTACTTCATCGCCGCTTCGCTCGACTGCGCGGCATCGCGGCGCAGCGCGATGACGGCGTACAGCGACAGCGACATCAGTTCGAGGCCGAGGTACAGCGTCAGGAAGTTGTTGCCCGACACCATCACCAGCTGACCGAGCAGCGAGAACATGCCCAGCAGGAACACGTCCCCGCGGAACATGTCGCGGTCTTCGAGGTACTTGCGCGAATAAATGAGCGAGACCGCGAAGCCCAGCGACACGACGGCCTTCATCATGCTCGCGAACGAGTCGACGACGACCATCCGCGAGAAGAAGTAATACTGCTGCGGGTCCAGCGCCTGCACCGCGAACCACACGCCGGCGACGACCGACGAAACCACCGCGATCAGATAGGTCAGGCGGCGGCCAGCGGCACCGGTAAAGGTGTCGTTCAGCCATGCGACGACGATGGCGACCATCACCAGCGCGTCAGGCAACAGGACATTCATAGGTGCGTTCATGATCTTGATTTCCTCCGCTCGCGATTACTGGGCCAGCGGCAGCTTCGACTGCGCGACGTGGGAGAGGAGGTTTTCCACGGAAACGTGCATCACGTCGGTGAAAGGCTTCGGATACAGACCCATCAGCAGCGTGAACGCGGCGAGCACGGCCAGCATCACGAATTCGCGACGGCCGATGTCCTTCAGCTTGGCAACGTGATCGTTCGCGACCGCGCCGAAGTACACGCGCTTGTACATCCACAGCGTGTAGGCGGCGCCGAGGATCAGCGTGAATGCCGCGCCGAATGCGATCCAGAAGTTGTACTGGACAGCCGCGAGAATCACCATGAATTCGCCGACGAAACCCGAGGTACCCGGCAGGCCGCAGTTGGCCATCGAGAACAGCATCGCGAATGCCGCGAACTTCGGCATCACGTTCACGACGCCGCCGTAATCGGCGATCTGGCGCGAGTGCACGCGGTCGTACAGCACGCCGATGCACAGGAACATCGCGCCCGACACGAAGCCGTGCGAGATCATCTGGACGATCGCGCCTTCGACGCCGAGCTGGTTGAAGATGAAGAAGCCGAGCGTGACGAAGCCCATGTGCGCGATCGACGAATACGCGACCAGCTTCTTCATGTCGGCCTGCACCATCGCGACGAGGCCGATGTAGATCACCGCGATCAGCGACAGCGTGATCACCACCGGTGCCAGGAAGTGGCTTGCGTCAGGCGTGATCGGCAGCGAGAAACGCAGGAAACCGTACGCACCGAGCTTCAGCATGATCGCCGCCAGCACGACCGAGCCGCCCGTCGGCGCTTCCACGTGCGCGTCCGGCAGCCAGGTGTGCACCGGCCACATCGGCACCTTCACCGCGAACGCGAGGAAGAATGCAATGAACAGCAGGATCTGCGGCGTCATCGCGATCTTGGCGTTCTGCCACGTCGCGAGGTCGAACGAATGCGTCTGCGTGTACAGGTAGATCAGCGCGACCAGCATCAGCAGCGAGCCGGCCAGCGTGTACAGGAAGAACTTGAACGCCGCGTACACGCGGTTCGGGCCGCCCCACACACCGATGATGATGTACATCGGGATCAGGGTCGCCTCGAAGAACACGTAGAACAGCAGGCCGTCAGCCGCCGAGAACACGCCGATCATGATCCCGGACAGGATCAGGAAGGCCGCGAGGTACTGCGCGACGTTCTCGGTGATCACTTCCCACGCGGCGATCACGACGATCACGGTGATCAACGCGGTCAGCACGACGAACCACATCGAGATGCCGTCGACGCCGAGGTGGTACGAAATATCGAAGCGTTCGATCCAGGTCGACTGCTCGACGAACTGCAGCGCAGCCGTGCTCGAGTCGAAGCCCGTGATCAACGGAATCGTGACCGCGAGGCCGAGCAGCGAACCGATCAGCGCGACCCAGCGGGCCGTCCCCGGATTTTTGTCGTTACCCACCGCGAGCACGAGGAGGCCGAAAACGATCGGCAGCCAGATCGCGGTACTGAGAATCGGAAAAGCGTGCATTAGTGTTGTCCCCCCGCCTTATTTGCCGCCGAGCGTTACAAACAGGGTCAGGAGCCCCAGCATGCCGATGATCATGGCGAACGCGTAGTGATAGATGTAACCGGATTGGAGGAAGCGGATCACGCCGGCGAACCAGCCGATGAACCGCGCGCTGCCGTTGACGAGGCCATCGATCACGACGACGTCGCCTTCCTTCCACAGGCCGCGGCCGATCGCCACCGAACCACGGGCGAACACCACTTCGTTGATCTTGTCCATGTAGTACTTGTTGTCCAGCAGCGTGTAGATCGGACCGAACGCGCGGCGGATCGACGCCGGCAGCTCCGGACGCTTCAGGTACAGGAACCACGCGACGACGACACCGGCGAGCGCCAGCCACACCGGCAGGCCCGACACCGAGTGCAGACCCATGCCCACCCAGCCGTGGAACTCTTCGGCCATCTCGGCCAGTGCCGGATGGTTTTCGCCGATGAAGATCACCTTGTCGAACGCGACGCCGTGCTGGAAGAAGTCGCCGAACAGCATCGGGCCGATCGCGATCGCACCGATGATCACCGACGGAATTGCCAGCAGGACCAGCGGCACCCACACGACCCACGGGGTCTCGTGCGGCTCGTGCGCGTGATCGTCATGACCGTGGCCATGGCCGTGATCGTCGTGGCCGTGCGCGGCCGCCATGCCCATCGGCGATTCCGGATGCTTCGGCTTGCGGAAGCGCTCTTCGCCGTGGAACACCAGGAAGTACATGCGGAACGAGTACAGCGCCGTGACGAACACGCTCGCGACGACAGCGAAGTACGCGAAGCCCGAACCCGGCAGGTGCGACAGCTTCACCGCGTCGATGATCGAGTCCTTCGAGTAGAAGCCCGAGAAGAACGGCGTACCGATCAGCGCCAGCGAACCGACGAGCGACGTGATCCACGTGATCGGCATGTACTTGCGCAGGCCGCCCATGTTGCGCATGTCCTGGTCGTGGTGCATGCCCATGATCACCGAACCGGCGCCGAGGAACAGCAGCGCCTTGAAGAACGCGTGCGTCATCAGGTGGAATACGGCGACCGGGTAAGCGGACACGCCGAGCGCGACGGTCATGTAGCCGAGCTGCGACAGCGTCGAGTACGCGACGACACGCTTGATGTCGTTCTGGACGATGCCGAGGAAGCCCATGAACAGTGCCGTGATCGCACCGATCACCGTGATGAACGACAGCGCGGTATCCGACAGTTCGAACAGCGGCGACATGCGCGACACCATGAAGATGCCGGCCGTCACCATCGTCGCCGCGTGAATCAGCGCGGAGATCGGGGTCGGGCCTTCCATCGAGTCGGGCAGCCACACGTGCAGCGGGAACTGCGCCGATTTACCCATCGCGCCGATGAACAGGCAGATACAGGCGACGGTCAGCAGGCCCCAGTCGGTGCCCGGGAAGTGCAGGCTCGCGAGTTCGGCACGCTTCGCGAACACTTCGCCGTAGTTCATCGAACCCGCGAACGCCAGCAGCAGGCCGATGCCCAGCAGGAAGCCGAAGTCGCCCACGCGGTTCACGAGGAACGCCTTCATGTTCGCGTAGATCGCGCTCTCACGCGTGAAGTAGAAGCCGATCAGCAGGTACGACACCAGACCCACCGCTTCCCAGCCGAAGAACAGCTGCAGGAAGTTGTTGCTCATCACGAGCATCAGCATCGAGAACGTGAACAGCGAGATATACGAGAAGAAGCGCTGGTAGCCGTCTTCTTCCGACATGTAGCCGATCGTGTACACGTGCACCATCAGCGAGACGAAGGTTACGACGACCATCATCATCGCGGTCAGCGAATCGACGAGGAAGCCGACTTCGAGTTTCAGCGAGCCGACGTTCATCCATTCGTAGACGGTCGCGTTGAAGCTCGCGCCGCCCATCACGTCGAGGAAGACTTTCGCCGACAGGAGGAACGCGATCAATACGCCGAGGATCGTGATCCGGTGTGCGCCCTTGCGCCCCACTGCGTTCCCGAACAGCCCCGCAATCAGCGAGCCGGCCAGCGGAGCGAGCGGAATCGCCAGCAGCAGGTTTTCATTGAGTGTCGTTGACATAACAGCGTTGCCTGAAATTAACCTTTGAGCTGATCGAGATCCTCGACATTGATCGTGTCGAGCTTGCGGAACAGGGTCACCAGAATCGCGAGACCGATCGCGGCTTCCGCTGCGGCGACGGTCAGCACGAAGAACACGAAGATCTGGCCGTGCACGTCGCCGAGGTAGTGGGAAAACGCGACGAAGTTGGTGTTCACCGCCAGCAGCATCAGTTCGATCGCCATCAGGATGATGATGATGTTGCGGCGGTTCAGGAAGATCCCGACGATCGCGATCGCAAAGAGGATCGCGCCGAGCACGAGGTAATGAGCAAGAGTCAGCATGGTTTTCTTTTCCTCCGCTTAGCCGTTGGTGCTCGTACCGGCTTCGCTCTGCGCCGTTTCCGGCTGCGGCTTGTCCGCTTCCATCTTCACGAGGCGCACGCGGTCATTGCGGCGCACCTTGACCTGATCCGACACGCGCTGGCGCTTGCTGTCCTTGCCCTTGCGCTCGGTCAGCCCGATCGCGGCGATGATCGCGACCAGCAGCACCAGGCCGGCGATTTCGAACGCGAAGATGTAGTCGGTGTAGATCACCTTGCCGATCAGGCGCGTGTTCGACCAGTCGGCCATCGCGCCCGTCGCCATCGCGTGCACCGTGTGCGTGTCGCCGTAGCCGCGCCACAGGATCAGCGCGGTCTCGACCACGATGATCGCGCCGACGACGGTCGCCATCGGTACGAAGCGCTTGAAGTCGCGGCGCAGGTAATCGATGTTGATGTCCAGCATCATCACGACGAACAGGAACAGCACCATCACGGCGCCCACGTACACCAGCACCAGCAGGATCGCGAGGAACTCCGCTTCCAGCAGCATCCAGATCGCGGCGGCGTTGAAGAACGCCAGCACAAGGAAAAGCGCAGACGCCACCGGGTTGCGCGAAGTGATCACCTTCAGCCCTGATACCACCAGGAGCAGCGCGAAGATGTAGAACAGTACGGTCGTGAATTCCATGATTACCGGTTCATCGTTAGGCCATAGTCAGGCGCGGCTTGCGGGACGCTCTCGCGTGCCGCACCCGTCGCGGCGGCTCGGCCCGTTCATGCCGGGCCGGCACTGCAAACACAATCAACGATACGGCGCGTCGGCGGCCTTCGCCGCAGCGATGTCCTTCTCGTAGCGATCGCCCACCGCGAGCAGCATTTCCTTCGTGAAATACAGGTCGCCGCGCTTTTCGCCGTGGTACTCGAGGATCTGCGTCTCGACGATCGAATCGACCGGGCAGCTTTCCTCGCAGAAACCGCAGAAGATGCACTTCGTCAGGTCGATGTCGTAGCGCGTCGTGCGGCGCGTGTTGTCCGCGCGCGTTTCCGACTCGATCGTGATCGCCATCGCGGGGCACACGGCCTCGCAGAGCTTGCACGCGATGCAGCGCTCTTCGCCGTTTTCATAGCGGCGCAGCGCATGCAGCCCGCGGAAACGCGGCGAAATCGGGGTCTTCTCTTCCGGGAACTGCACGGTGAACTTGCGCCGGAACGTGTAACGACCGGTCAGCGCGAGCCCCTTCAGCAGCTCCGTCAGGAAGAAGGTCTTAAAGAAGTGTTGGATTGCCGTCATGATTTCGTCCGATCTTTACTTCACCCAGATGTTGAGCGGCGACATCATCCAGAAGCCGACCACGACCACCCAGATCACCGTGACGGGCAGGAACACCTTCCAGCCCAGACGCATGATCTGGTCGTAACGGTAGCGCGGGAACGTCGCGCGCACCCAGATGAACACCGACAGCAGCGCGAATACCTTCAGCACCAGCCAGAAGATGCCCGGAATGAACGACAGGAATTCGAACGGTGCGTCCCAGCCGCCGAGGAACAGCGTCGCGGCCAGCGCCGAGATCACGATCATGTTGATGTACTCGGCGAGGAAAAACAGCGCGAACGCCATACCCGAGTAATCGATCATGTGACCCGCGACGATCTCCGACTCCCCTTCCACCACGTCGAACGGGTGACGGTTCGTTTCGGCGATGCCGGACACGAAGTAGACGACGAACGCCGGCAGCAGCGGCAGCCAGTTCCACGACAGGAAGTTCACGCCGTGGCCTGCGAAGAAGCCGTGCTGTTGCGAGCCGACGATTTCCGACAGGTTCAGGCTGCCGGCCGTCATCAGCACGAGCACCAGCGCGAAGCCCATCGAAATCTCGTACGACACCATCTGCGCCGCAGCGCGCATCGCGCCGAGGAACGCGTACTTCGAGTTCGACGCCCAGCCGGCGAGAATCACCGCGTACACGCCGATCGACGAGATCGCCATCGCATACAGCAGGCCCGCGTTCACGTTCGCGAGCACGGCCTCGGCCTGGAACGGGATCACCGCCCACACGGCGAACGCCGGCACGACGGTCATGACCGGCGCGATCAGGTACAGCCAACGGCTGGCGGCGCTCGGCTGAATCACTTCCTTCAGCAGCAGCTTCAGCACGTCGGCGATCGGCTGCAGCAGGCCGCCGGGGCCGACGCGGTTCGGGCCGAGACGCACGTGCATCCAGCCGATCAGCTTGCGTTCCCACAGAATCAGGTACGCGACGCACAGCAGGATCACGACGGCGACGACGAGGATGCGCACGACGGCCCACACCGTCGGCCACGCGACGCCGAGAAGCTGGGCTCCGCCCGCGTTGATCGTATCGAACAAGCTCATTTACGCCTTCTCCACCACCAGTTCACCGGACAGGCTGCCGAGCGCTGCGCCGGCAGGCGTCGCCGCCGACACGCGAACGACCGTCTCCGCAAGATTCGCGTCGCGCACGGCCGGCAACTGCACCGTACGCTCGCCCTGGCGCACGCGCACCGCGTCGCCTTCCTTCAAGCCCAGCTTGTCGAACAGCGCGGCCGGCAGGGCTGCGGCGTTCGCCATCTTCGCGGCGGCCGTCAGGTGCAGCGCGCCGGCGCGGCGCACGAGTGCGTCGGCATGATAGATCGGCACGTCGGCGAGGCGCTCGAAGCCGCCGTTCGCGGCAGCTGCCGCGACGCGTGCCGGCGCGACCGACGCCTGGTTCGACAGGCGCTTCGCGACGCCTGCGTCGCCGAGCGCCGCGAGACGCACTTCTTCCGCCGTTTCATATTCGAAGTTCGGCAGGCCGAGCAGGCTGCCGAGCACGCGCAGCACCTTCCACGCCGGACGCGTATCGCCGAGCGGACGCACGACGCCGTTGAAGCTCTGCACCGAGCCTTCCGCGTTCACGTACGTGCCTGCCGTTTCCGTGAACGGCGCGATCGGCAGCAGCACGTCGGCGTAATCGAGGCCGTGCTTGAACGGCGACATCACGACGACCATTTCGGCCTGGTTCAGCGCGGCAAGTGCCTGCGCCGGATCGGCCGTGTCGAATTCCGGTTCGACGTTCAGCAGCACGTAGCCCTTGCGCGGCTGCGCGAACGCTTCGCGTGCGTTCAGGCCGCCCTCGCCCGGCAGTGCGCCGACGACGTGCGCGCCGACCGTGTTCGCCGCTTCCGTCAGGAAACCGAACGTGGCGCCGGTGTTGTCGGCGATCCACTGTGCAACGGCGTGCAGCTTCGCGAATTGCGGGTGACGGACGGCCGCATTGCCGAGCAGCACCGCGCGGCGCTCGCCGTTCGCGAGCGACTGGGCGACTGCTTGTGCTGCCGGCGATGCGGTGACGCCCGCCAGCGCGTCCGGCAGCGCGACGCCGCGCAGTTGCGCGACGGCGGCGGCGATGCCGGCCAGCTCGTCGAGCCATGCCGACGGCGCGGCGACGATGCGCTTCGCGGTCGGGATCAGCGAGTCGTCGGCAGTCGCGTGCAGGAAATGCAGCTTCGCGCCGTTCTTCGCGGCCTGGCGCAGGCGCGCGGCAAACAGCGGGTGGTCGCGGCGCAGGAACGAACCGACGATGAACGCGGCATCCACGCTCGACAGATCGGCGATCGGCATGCCGAGCCACGGTGCGCCCTGGACCGGCGCCGAGAAATCTTGTTGACGCAGACGGAAGTCGACGTTCGGCGTTTTCAGTTCGCTGGCGAGCTGCTTCACGAGGAACAGCTCTTCAGCGGTGCTGTGCGCGCTCGCGAGCATCGCCAGCGCGTTCGCGCCGTGATCCGCGGCGATGCCCTTCAGGCCCTTCGCGACATATTCGAGCGCGGTCTGCCAGTCGGTCTCGATCCACTGGCCGCCCTGCTTCAGCATCGGCTTCGTCAGGCGCTCTTCACTGTTCAGGCCTTCGTACGAGAAACGATCCTTGTCCGAGATCCAGCATTCGTTGATCGCTTCGTTCTCGAACGGCAACACGCGCATCACGCGGTTGTTCTTCACCTGCACGACGAGGTTCGCGCCGACCGAATCGTGCGGGCTCACCGACTTGCGGCGCGACAGTTCCCACGTACGGGCGCTGTAGCGGAACGGCTTGCTGGTCAGCGCGCCGACCGGGCACAGGTCGATCATGTTGCCCGACAGTTCGGAGTCGACCGTCTTGCCGACGAACGTCGTGATTTCCGAGTGCTCGCCGCGACCCAGCATGCCGAGCTCCATCACGCCGGCGATTTCCTGGCCGAAGCGGACGCAGCGCGTGCAGTGGATGCAGCGCGACATTTCTTCCATCGAGATCAGCGGGCCCACGTTCTTGTGGAACACCACGCGCTTTTCTTCCGAGTAGCGCGACGACGACTTGCCGTAGCCGACCGCCAGATCCTGCAGCTGGCATTCGCCGCCCTGATCGCAGATCGGGCAGTCGAGCGGGTGGTTGATGAGGAGGAATTCCATCACCGACTGCTGCGCCTTCACGGCCTTGTCGGACTGCGTGCGCACGATCATGCCGGCCGACACGGGCGTCGCGCAGGCAGGCACGGCCTTCGGCATCTTCTCGACTTCGACGAGACACATCCGGCAGTTGGCCGCGACCGACAGTTTCTTGTGATAGCAGAAGTGAGGAATGTACGTATCCGCCTTGTGCGCAGCCTGGATCACCATGCTGCCTTCGGGCACCTCGACCTTCTTGCCGTCTATTTCAAGTTCAACCATGATGGTGAATGGTCCTTAACCTATTTCCGCCCGTTCGCGCCTTCGCCCGACCGTGCGCTCAAATTCCGCAACCGGTGCTTCGCTTCAGGCTGCCGCCGCGTGCGCGTGGCCGCCGACCATGCAGTGCTTGTGCTCGACGTGGTACGCGAATTCGTCCCAGTAATGCTTGAGCATCCCGCGTACCGGCATCGCCGCCGCATCGCCGAGCGCGCAGATCGTGCGGCCCATGATGTTCTCGGCAACCGAGTTCAGCAGGTCCAGATCTTCCTGGCGACCTTCGCCGTGCTCGATACGATTCACGACGCGATACAGCCAGCCGGTGCCTTCACGGCACGGCGTGCACTGGCCGCACGATTCCTCGTAGTAGAAGTACGACAGGCGCAGCAGCGAACGCACCATGCAGCGCGTCTCGTCCATCACGATCACCGCGCCGGAGCCGAGCATCGAGCCCGCCTTCGCGATCGAGTCGTAATCGAGATCGGTCTGCATCATGATGTCGCCCGGGATCACCGGTGCCGACGAACCGCCCGGAATCACGGCCTTGATCTTGCGCCCGCCGCGCATCCCGCCGGCGAGCTCCATCAGCGTCGCGAACGGCGTGCCGAGCGGCACTTCATAGTTGCCCGGACGCTCGACGTCGCCCGACACCGAGAAGATCTTCGTGCCGCCGTTGTTCGGCTTGCCGATCTCGAGGTAATTCTGCGGCCCGATGGACAGCAGGAACGGCACCGCGGCAAACGTCTCGGTGTTGTTGATCGTGGTCGGCTTGCCATACACGCCGAAGCTCGCCGGGAACGGCGGCTTGAAGCGCGGCTGGCCCTTCTTGCCTTCGAGCGACTCGAGCAGCGCCGTTTCCTCTCCGCAGATGTACGCGCCGTAACCGTGGTGCGCGTGCAGCTGGAACGAGAATTCCGAGCCCATGATGTTGTCGCCGAGGAAACCCGCGGCACGCGCTTCATCGAGCGCGGCCTCGAAGCGTCGATACACTTCGAAGATTTCGCCGTGGATGTAGTTGTAGCCGACGGTGATGCCCATCGCGTACGCGCCGATGGCCATGCCTTCGATCAGTGCGTGCGGGTTCCAGCGCAGGATGTCGCGATCCTTGAACGTGCCCGGTTCGCCTTCGTCCGAATTGCAGACGAGGTACTTCTGCCCCGGGAACTGGCGCGGCATGAAGCTCCACTTCAGGCCGGTCGGGAAGCCCGCACCGCCACGGCCACGCAGGCCCGACGCCTTCACGTCGGCGATCACCTGCTCCGGCGGAATCTTTTCTTCGAGAATGCGGCGCAGCTGCTTGTAGCCGCCGCGGGCAACGTAGTCTTCGAGATGCCAGTTCTCGCCGTTCAGACCAGCGAGGATCAGCGGTTTGATGTGACGGTCGTGGAGGGACGTCATTTCGAGAGCTCCTCAAGCAGCTGGTCGATCTTCTCGCGGCTCATGAAGCTGCACATTCTGTGATTGTTCACCAGCAGCACCGGCGCATCGCCGCACGAGCCCATGCATTCGCCTTCCTTCAGCGTGAACTTGCCGTCGGGCGTGGTCTCGCCGAAGCCGATGCCCAGCTTCTGTTTCAGGTAGTCGGCAGTCGCTTCCGCGCCGCCGTGCGGGCCAAGCTGGCACGGCAGGTTCGTGCAGAGCGTGATCTTGTGCTTGCCGACCGGTTTGAGCTCGTACATCGTGTAGAACGTCGCGACTTCCTGCACGGCGACGGCCGGCATGCCGAGATAGTCCGCGACGAACTGCATCAGTTCGGGCGACAGCCAGCCGTGCTCTTCCTGAGCGACGGCCAACGCCGACATCACGGCGGACTGTTTCTGATCGGCGGGATACTTCGTCAACGCTCGATCGATTTCCTTCAGGCCTTCAGCTGAGATCATTTTCAGACACGACTCTTTCAATTCCTACCGAACGAACAACCTGCCGCACTGCTGTGCAAGGACGGCAGACCTGGCGCTCACTGTTGACAGCTTGCGAAGCCGCGCCGGTTCAGCGCGCATCGCGTGTGACTTACTGCTCGCCGCCCGCTCGCGCGGGCGGCGCGACCATTAGCGATCGATTTCGCCGAACACGATGTCCTGCGTACCGATGATCGTGACGGCGTCGGCAATCATGTGACCGCGCGCCATTTCGTCGAGCGACGCGAGGTGCGCGAAGCCCGGTGCGCGGATCTTGAGGCGATATGGCTTGTTGGCACCATCCGACACGAGGTAGATGCCGAATTCGCCCTTCGGATGCTCGACAGCTGCGTACGCCTCGCCTTCCGGCACGTGAAAACCTTCGGTGAAGAGCTTGAAGTGGTGAATCAAGTCTTCCATGTTGGTCTTCATGCCGACGCGCGACGGCGGCGCAACCTTGTGATTGTCGGTCATCACCGGGCCCGGATTCTTGCGGAGCCACTCAATACACTGTTTCGCGATGCGAATCGACTGGCGCATTTCCTCGACTCGCACCAGATAGCGGTCGTAGCAGTCGCCGTTCACGCCGACCGGCACGTCGAAATCCATGCGGTCGTACACTTCGTACGGCTGCTTCTTGCGCAGATCCCACGCGATACCCGAGCCGCGCAGCATCGGACCCGTCAGGCCCATCTGCAGCGCACGCTCCGGGCTGACGACGCCGATCCCGACCAGACGCTGTTTCCAGATCCGGTTGTCGGTCAGCAGCGTTTCGTATTCGTCGACGCACTTCGGGAAGCGCGTGAAAAAATCGTCGATGAAGTCGAGCACCGAGCCGCTGCGCGCTTCGTTCATCTTCGCGAGCGCCTTCTCGTTGCGAATCTTCGACGCCTTGTATTGCGGCATTGCGTCAGGCAGGTCGCGGTAGACGCCGCCCGGACGGTAGTACGCCGCGTGCATCCGGGCACCGGACACCGCTTCGTACACGTCCATCAGGTCTTCGCGCTCGCGGAATGCATACAGGAACACCGCCATCGCGCCGACGTCGAGTGCGTGCGCGCCGATCCACATCAGGTGGTTGAGCACGCGCGTGATCTCGTCGAACAGCACGCGGATGTACTGTGCGCGCTCCGGCACGTCGATGCCGAGCAGACGCTCGATCGCGAGCACGTAGCCGTGCTCGTTGACCATCATCGACACGTAGTCGAGACGGTCCATGTACGGCACGGACTGGATGAAGGTCTTGCTTTCCGCGAGCTTTTCAGTCGCACGATGCAGCAGGCCGATGTGCGGATCGGCGCGCTGGATGACTTCGCCGTCGAGCTCGAGCACGAGGCGCAGCACGCCGTGCGCTGCCGGGTGCTGCGGGCCGAAGTTGAGGGTGTAGTTCTTGATTTCTGCCATGACGCCCCCTTAATGTTTCAGACCGCCATAGCGATCCTCGCGGATCACGCGCGGCGTGATTTCGCGCGGCTCGATCGTCACCGGCTGGTAGACGACGCGCTTCTCTTCCGGGTCGTACCGCATTTCGACATAGCCCGACACCGGGAAGTCCTTGCGGAACGGATGGCCGATGAAGCCGTAGTCAGTGAGGATGCGGCGCAGATCGGGGTGCCCCTCGAACACGAGGCCGTACAGGTCGAACGCTTCGCGCTCGTACCAGTTTGCGGAGGTCCAGATATCGACGAGCGATGCCACGATCGGCAGATCGTCGTCCGGCGCGAACACGCGCAGGCGCAGGCGCCAGTTGTTCGTGACCGACAGCAGCTGCGACACGGCCGCGAAACGCGGGCCGTCGTAGGCGCCGTCGCCGTAGGTCTGGTAGTCGACGCCGCAGAGGTCGATCAGTTGCTCGAAACGGAGCTTCGGATCGTCGCGCAGCATCTTTGCGACTTCGAGGTAATCGCTCGCCTTCACGACGAGCGTCAGTTCACCGATCGCTTCGGTGAGGCTCACCACGCGCGCGCCGAGCGCGGCTTCGAGGTTTGCCTTGAGGGTCTCGATTTTGCTTGCCATATTGAGGGGACGCTCGGGGCTTTATTGACGGGCGATGGTATTGGTGCGGCGGATCTTCGCCTGCAGCTGGATCACACCGTAGACCAGCGCCTCGGCCGTGGGCGGGCAGCCCGGCACGTAGACGTCGACCGGCACGATCCGGTCGCAACCGCGGACCACCGAGTACGAGTAGTGGTAGTAACCGCCACCGTTCGCGCACGACCCCATCGAGATCACCCAGCGCGGCTCGGCCATCTGGTCGTACACGCGGCGCAATGCCGGCGCCATCTTGTTGCACAGCGTGCCGGCGACGATCATCACGTCCGACTGACGCGGGCTCGGACGGAACACGACCCCGAACCGGTCCAGGTCATAACGGGCCGCGCCCGCATGCATCATCTCGACGGCGCAACACGCGAGCCCGAACGTCATCGGCCACAGCGAGCCGGTACGCGTCCAGTTGATCAGCTTGTCAGCCGTCGTGGTGACAAACCCTTCCTTCAAGACCCCTTCGATACTCATTTGCTTTCCACTCCAGACGAGCGGCCCAGCGTGGCCGCCCATGCAAACCGGCGATTAACCCATCACTCCCAGTCGAGGCCGCCTTTCTTCCAGATATAGGCAAAGCCCAGCAGGAATTCGAGCAGAAAAATCATCATTGCGATGAAACCCGGCCAGCCGATGTCCCGGAGCGCGACGCCCCACGGAAACAGGAATGCGGTTTCGAGATCGAAGATGATGAACAGGATGGCGACGAGGTAGTACCGGACGTCGAATTTCATCCGGGCGTCTTCAAAGGCTTCGAAGCCGCACTCATACGGTGCGTTCTTCTCGACGTCCGGCTTATTGGGACCAAGGAGCTTGCCGATGCTGACCAGCGCTATACCTAAACCAGTGCCCACGAGGAGGAACAACAAGACGGGGTAATAGGCTGCGAGGTTCAAGGCAATCCTCTATCGGTTGGTTCTGAGCGTCCGGAGAATACCACTTCCGGCGGAAGGAATCATTTCGGAGTGCGTGCGATCACAAGACAATCGCAAGGCACACCCCAGAAATGAAAAATGCCAGCCACTAGAAGCGGCTGGCATTGAGTAACTTTGGTGCCGACGGCGAGACTCGAACTCGCACAGCTTTCGCCACTACCCCCTCAAGATAGCGTGTCTACCAATTTCACCACGTCGGCACTGCATGCAACTCGGGTTGTGCTGCTTGTTTCCCGCGAATCGCTTCAAGAATTAAATTCTAACCCGAGTTCCAGATTTGTTCAACGCACAAACGCAAAAAATTCGACTTTTTATTTCGGGACATCCTGGCCCGGCGCGCTCGCCGCCGACCCTGCGGCAGCGGACGCCGCGACGGCAGGCGCCGACGCTGCGGGCGCCGATGCCGGCGCGGTTGCGGCCGTGCCGAGCACGCCTGCCGACGGCGTCGACTTGTACGAACCGAGGTACGTCAGCGCGAGCGTCGCGACGAAGAAAATCGTCGCGAGAATGCCCGTCGTGCGCGACAGGAAGTTCGCGGAGCCGGTTGCACCGAACAGGCTGCCCGACGCGCCGCTACCGAATGCAGCGCCCATGTCGGCACCCTTGCCGTGCTGCAGCAGCACGAGTCCGATCACACCGAGCGCAGACAGCACCTGCACGACAATAATCAGCGTCTTGAATAACAGCATCACACCCACCCGATTGGATCAGGCAACCGGACCGCCCGGCCGCCATCATGGTTCAAATCGATCCCGGACCGCTCAACGTGCGGCCCGGCAGATCGCCAGGAAATCTTCCGCCTTCAGCGACGCGCCGCCGATCAGGCCGCCGTCGATGTCCGGCTGCGCGAACAGCTCTTCCGCGTTGTCCGGCTTCACGCTGCCGCCGTACAGCACCGATACGTCCGCCGCCCCCTTCGCCGCGAGACGCGCACGCAGGAATGCGTGCACGTCCTGTGCCTGCGCCGACGTCGCACTCTTGCCCGTGCCGATCGCCCAGACCGGCTCGTATGCGACGACGATGCGGGCGGCCTCGTCAGCCGTCAGCGCGGCCAGCACGGCGTCGAGCTGCGCACCGACCACCTGCTCGGTCGCGCCCGCTTCGCGCTCGTCGAGCGTTTCACCGACACACACGACGGGCGTGAGGCCCGCCGCGAGCGCGCGCTGCGTCTTGGCGGCGACGGTTTCGTTGCGCTCGCCGTGATACGCGCGACGCTCCGAGTGACCGACGATCGCGTACTGCGCGCCGAACTCCGCCACCATCGCGGCCGCCACTTCACCGGTGAACGCGCCCTGCTCGTGCGCGGACACGTCCTGCGCGCCGAATGCGACACGGCCGCCGGCGAGCTGCGCCTGAACCTGCGCGAGATACGGGAACGGCACGCATACGCCGACCGACGTTTCGGCCGGCACCGCGCCCACGCCCTGCACCACTTCCTTCAGCAATGCCTGGTTGCCGGCCAGCCGGCCGTGCATCTTCCAGTTGCCGATCACTCGCTTCGTTCGTTGTTTCGACATCGTGTCTGTCTCGTCACTATCTTGTCATTAACGCACCGGAAACCGGCCCGTCAGGTTGGATCTGGCGAAGCAAACCCGCGATTTTACTGCGCGCGGCTTGAACCGGTCAAACCGCGCATGTCAAGCCCGCCGCACGGGCCGTCACGCGTTCGCGCCCCAATCAAGCACGATCTTGCCGATGTGCTCGCCGCTTTCCATTAGCGCATGCGCCTGCGCGGCCGCCCCTGCCGGCAGCACACGGTAGATGACGGGCTTGATTCGACCGTCCGCGAGCAGCGGCCAGACGCGCGCCTTCAGCTGCGCCGCGATGCGCGCCTTGAATTCGACCGGACGCGGACGCAGCGTCGAGCCCGTCACCGTCAGCCGGCGGCGGAGGATTTCATTCAGGTTGACCTCGGCCTTCGCGCCGCCGAGCAACGCGATCAGCACGAGGCGGCCGCCATCCGCGAGCGCGGACAGTTCACGCGGCACGTACGAGCCCGCGACCATGTCGAGGATCACGTCGACGCCGCGATCGTGCGTCAGCGACTTGACTACCTCGACGAAGTCCTCGGTCTTGTAGTTGATTGCACGCTCGGCGCCGAGCGCCTCGCACGCGCGGCATTTGTCGGCATTCCCGGCCGTCGCGAACACGCGAAAGCCGAGCGCGTGCGCGATCTGGATCGCCGTCACGCCGATCCCGCTCGAGCCGCCCTGCACGAGCAGCGTTTCCTGCTCGCCGCCTTCGCCCGCGCCGAGCAGCGCACGGTCGAACACGTTGCTCCACACCGTGAAGAAGGTTTCGGGCAGCGATGCGGCTTCGATGTCGGTCAGTCCGTCGGGCACCGGCAGGCATTGCGGCAGCGGCGCAACCGCATATTCGGCATAGCCGCCGCCCGCGAGCAGCGCGCAGACGCGATCGCCCAGCTTCAGGCCGAACGGATTCAGCGCCGCATCCGACAGGTCGCCGCCGACGATCTCGCCCGCGACCTCGAGGCCCGGCAGATCCGACGCACCCGGCGGCGGCGCATACGCGCCCTTGCGCTGGAATACGTCCGGCCGGTTCACGCCGGAAGCCGTCACCTTGATCAGCACTTCGCCGCGCTTCGGTTCGGGGCGCGGACGCTCCGCGAGCTTCAGCACGTCGGGGGCGCCGAATTCGGTGATTTCGATGGCTTTCATGGTGGTCGCTCCAGGATCAGTCGGGGGGCGCACCCGTGCGCGGCACGGGCGCCTCGCCGGCGCTGCTGCGCCGCACAACGATGCTACAGAAAAAACGGCCGGCACGCTTTCGCACTGCCGGCCGTTCTCACGCCTGCCCCCTTACTGCTGCGGCGGCGTATCGGACTGCGACGCTGCCGCTGCTTCGTTCAGCAGCGCCTTCGCCGACAGACGCACGCGACCCTTCTCGTCCGTCTGGATCACCTTGACCTTCACCTGCTGGCCTTCCTTCAGGTAGTCGTTGATGTCCTTCACGCGCTCGTTGACGATTTCCGAGATGTGCAGCAGGCCGTCCTTGCCCGGCAGCAGGTTCACGATCGCGCCGAAATCGAGCAGCTTGAGCACCGTGCCTTCGTAAACCTGGCCGACTTCGATCTCGGCCGTGATTTGCTCGATGCGCTTCTTCGCTTCGGCCATGCCTTCGCTGTTCGTGCTCGCGATCGTCACGACGCCGTCATCCGAGATGTCGATGGTCGTGCCGGTTTCTTCCGTCAGCGCACGGATCACCGAACCGCCCTTGCCGATCACGTCGCGGATCTTTTCCGGGTTGATCTTGATCGTGATCATGCGCGGCGCGAATTCCGACAGTTGCGTGTTCGCACCCGAGACCGCCGACGTCATCTTGCCGAGGATGTGCATGCGGCCTTCCTTCGCCTGCGCGAGCGCTACCTGCATGATTTCCTTCGTGATGCCCTGGATCTTGATGTCCATCTGCAGCGCCGTCACGCCTTGCTCCGTGCCGGCCACCTTGAAGTCCATGTCGCCGAGGTGATCTTCGTCGCCGAGGATGTCGGTCAGCACCGCGAACTTGTTGCCTTCGAGGATCAGGCCCATCGCGATACCCGCGACGTGCGCCTTCATCGGCACGCCGGCGTCCATCAGCGCGAGGCAGCCGCCGCACACCGACGCCATCGACGACGAACCGTTCGATTCGGTGATTTCCGAGACGACACGGATCGAGTAGCCGAATTCGTCCGCGCTCGGCAGGCACTTGACCAGCGCGCGCTTCGCGAGACGGCCGTGGCCGATTTCACGACGCTTCGGCGAGCCGACGCGCCCCGTTTCGCCGGTCGCGAACGGGGGCATGTTGTAGTGGAGCATGAAGCGCTCGCGGTATTCGCCTTCGAGCGCGTCGATGATCTGCTCGTCACCCTTCGTGCCGAGCGTCGCGACGACGAGCGCCTGCGTTTCGCCACGCGTGAAGAGCGCCGAACCGTGGGTGCGCGGCAGCACGCCGGTGCGAATCTCGATCGGACGCACGGTGCGCGTGTCGCGACCGTCGATGCGCGGCTCGCCGTTCAGGATCTGCGAACGGACGATCTTCGCTTCGATGTCGAACAGGATGTTGCCGACGGTAGCCTTGTCGGCCGCGACCGTACCGGCCGCCAGCGCGTCTTCCTCGAGCTTCGCCGAGGTCGCCGCGTAGACTTCCTTCAGCTTCGTCGAACGCGCTTGCTTGTCGCGCAGCTGGTAAGCGGCGAGCAAGTCGCCGTGCGCCAGTTCCGTCACGCGCGCGATCAGCGCCTCGTTCTTCGGTGCCGGCTGCCAGTCCCACTCGGGCTTGCCACCTTCGCGCACGAGTTCGTGGATCGCATCGATCGCCGTCTGCATTTGCTCGTGGCCGAACACGACCGCGCCCAGCATCACGTCTTCCGGCAGCTGGTCGGCTTCCGATTCGACCATCAGCACCGCACGCTCCGTACCGGCGACGACGAGGTCGAGGCTCGATGCCTTGATCTGGTCACGCGTCGGGTTCAGCACGTATGCGTTGTCGATGTACGCGACGCGCGCGGCACCGACCGGACCGTTGAACGGCAGGCCCGACACGGCGAGCGCAGCCGATGCACCGATCAGCGCGGGGATATCCGCCGGGATTTCCGGGTTCACGGACAGCACGTGGATCACGACCTGCACTTCGTTGTAGAAGCCTTCCGGGAACAGCGGGCGCAGCGGACGGTCGATCAGGCGCGACGTCAGCGTCTCGTGTTCCGACGGACGGCCTTCGCGACGGAAGAAGCCGCCCGGGATCTTGCCGGCCGAGTAGGTCTTTTCGAGGTAGTCGACGGTCAGCGGGAAGAAATCCTGGCCCGGCTTCGCCGACTTCGCGCCGACGACGGTTGCCAGCACGACGGTGTCTTCCACGTCGACGATCACGGCACCGCTCGCCTGGCGAGCGACTTCACCGGTTTCGAGGCGCACCTTGTGCTGGCCCCACTGGAATTCCTTCACGACCTTGTTGAACATGGACATGGTTGCTCCTTTGAATTCATTCATTTCATTCGCCGCCCGGGCCATCCCGTGCGGCGGCGTCCCGACCGAATCACCCGGAGCAAGGTGTGTTTTTTATGCCATTCCAGCGCGGCGCTCGTCGAGCGGCGCGCTGGAATGACACAAATCCCGACCCCGGCATCAGCCGTTCCGGCAGCCGGCACTCACGTGCCGGACAACCCGCGGTGCGCGTGACGCTACGCACCGCGCAAAAACAAAATGCCTGCATCAGCGGACTGACACAGGCATCTTGCTGGCGGCAATCGCCTCGATTACTTACGCAGACCCAGCTTCTCGATCAGTGCGCGGTAACGGTCGGCATCCTTGCCCTTGAGGTAGTCGAGCAGCTTGCGGCGGCGGCTCACCATGCGCAGCAGGCCGCGGCGGCTGTGGTGGTCCTTCGCGTGGGTCTTGAAGTGACCCGTCAGTTCGACGATACGTGCGGTCAGCAGTGCGACCTGGACTTCGGGCGAGCCCGTGTCGTTGGTACCGCGGGCGAACTGAGCAACGACTTCCGACTTCTTGATATCTGCAACAGACATGTGATTTCCTTTGTTTCCTACTTGCTAACTGAACAGGCGGACACGGAAGAATGGCCGTGCCGTGACTTACAACCGGCGGGCATTGTAGCACAACTGCGCGCCGTTCCTACCGCCCCCTGTCACGGACGCGTCATCGAGCAGGTCGACGCCGTCTGGGTGCGCTGCGCAGGCACCGCGAGGATCGTCCGGAAGCCATATCCCGAGCCCTCGTTGTCGAAGCGCACGCCGGGCGCACCGGCCTTGTCCATTTCCATCACGTAAAGGGGCTGGATCAACTGATGATCCTGCGCGCGCATCGTCGACGCGTGGAAGCCGTCGTCGAACGACAGCCCCTCCAGCGCGCGTGCCACCGCCACCGGGTCGGTCGAGCCGGCCCGAGTCATCGCCGCCGCGAGCATCTCGATCATCAGGCTCATGCGTCGCACCGGGTAGTCGTCCTGAGCGGCGGGGAAACGGGTCCGGAACGCGCGGTAAAACGCATCCGACTTCGCGCCGCCTGCGTTCGGATGCCAGTCCGCAACGGCCACCACCCGCCCGACGCCCGCATCGCCCAGCGCGGCAGGCGCGCCGAGGCTGTTGCCGTAGAACGTATAGAACTTCGCGTTCAGCCCCTGCTCGCGTGCCGCCTTCACGAGCAGCGTGAGGTCGTTGCCCCAGTTGCCGGTCACGACGGCGTCCGCACCGCTCGCGCGGATCTTCGCGATATAAGGGGAGAAATCCTTGATGCGGCCGATCGGATGAAATTCGTCGCCGGCAATCGTCACGTCGGGACGCCGCTCGGCCAGCGCCTGCCGCGCCAGACCGCTGACGTCGTGACCGAAGCTGTAGTCCTGGTTCAGCAGGTAGACCTTGCGCAGCGCGCGGTCGCGCGCCATCACGTCGGCCAGCGCGGCCATCCGCATCCCCGCGTGCGCGTCGAAGCGGAAATGCCAGAAGCTGCAGCGCGCACCGGTCAGCGCCGGATCGTCGGCCGAATAGTTGAGGAACAGCATCCGGCTGCCCGGATTGCGCGTGTTCATCTTGTCGAGCGCCGCGACGAGCGCGGCCGCGACTGCCGAGCTGTTGCCCTGCGCGACGAAGCCGATATGCCGGTCCGCCGCCGCGCGCAACTGCACGAGCGCCTCCTCCGGGCTGCCCTTGCTGTCGAGCACGACGAGTTCGAGCGGGTGCGCGCCATCGCGCAGTTTCACACCTCCCGCCGCATTGACCTGTTCGACGCCGAAGCGGAGATTGCGCTCGACCGCCGCGCCCGCGTTCGCGAACGGGCCCGACATCCCTTCTATCAGCGCGATCCGCACCGGCTCGCCTGCCGCGAACGCGCACGACGCCAGCGTCCACCCAGCGCTCAATGCGAGCGCGCATCGTTTCCACAGCTGCATCGGCTCCCTGCCCTTCGATCTGTCCGAGAAGCGCGGATCATAGGCCGCAGGCACTGCCGGCCGCAAGCGCGGCGCGAAGCGACGCCCCGACGACGCACTTCCCGCGATCCGCACCGATTTTTTCGGCATGATGCGCCGGCGCGCGCCGTCCGTGATACAACTGAACAGTTAGAAAGCCCTGGAGAATCCCATGCCCATTCGCCTTCCCGTGCACCTGCCGGCGCTGGTCGCCTGCGCGGCGGCGCTGCTTGCCGGTTGTGCACAGCCGTGGCAGCAATACCAGGCCGGCCAGGACGAGTCGGCGATCGTCGCGCGCATGGGCCCGCCGCGCGAGATCTACGACCTGCCCGGCGGCGGCAAGCGTCTGATGTGGCCGACCCAGCCGATGGGCGAAATCACCATCGCGGCCGACGTCGACGCGGCCCACCGGATCGTCAACGTCCGCCAGGTGCTGCAGCCGAGCGAGTTCTATCGCGCGGAAATCGGCAAGTGGACCAAGACTGACGTGCTCGTCAATTTCGGCCGCCCGGTCGAGACGTCCTACTTCCCGCTGATGAAGCGCGAGGTGTGGACCTACCGCTATCTTGAAGACAATGTCTGGTACATGATGTACAGCTTCTACTTCGACCCGCAAGGCATTCTGCGCACCACGCAAAAAACGCCGGACCCGCTGCACGACCCCGACCGTCGCAACCTGTTCTGATCGGATCGATTGCGCATTTACGCGCAATTTTCACAATGGCCATTCACGAATTATTGCGTGAGTGGCCATTTCATTTTTTCCGTCATATTCGATTAATTTCCGATTCGACGCGGCAATCCTTTCCGATCGAAGCTGTGCTGGCCGCATTATACGAAGCCCCGTGCCATGGGGCGCCAGCAGGAAACAGGCAGGCACGATACATGTCATACGTTGGATTGGTGCATTCGATGCACCTCTCCAGATCCAGTTGAAACAATTTGTATCATTGGCACCAGACGTTAGGGCATACCCCTAATATCGGACGAAATTGAACCTTTCAATTTAGAAAGCATCATATTGCTCCACTTCGTCCGTATCTGCTTGTCCTTATCAGAAAGGAGTCCTTATGAATCGCCCCAAGAGCATGCTGGTTGCCAACATCGCCTGGGCCCGCGAGACGCACGAACACACGCCCGGCTTCTTCGATGCGCTCGCGCGCGGCCAGAACCCTCGGGTGCTGTGGATCGGCTGCGCCGACAGCCGGGTTCCCGCCGAAACCATCACGCACTGCGTGCCCGGCGAGCTGTTCGTCCATCGCAACATCGCGAACCTGTTCCATCCCGACGACGACAATTCGGCGAGCGTGCTCGAGTACGCCGTGCGTGTGCTCGAAGTCGACCACGTGATCGTGTGCGGCCACTACGGATGTGGCGGCGTTCGCGCGTCGCTGCTGCCGCCACCCACCGACCTGCCGCACGTCGCGCGCCGCATCGCGCCGCTGTGCGCGCTTGCTCGGCGCCATCGCGACACGCTTGACGGACTCGACGACACGGAGGCCGCCGACCGCCTGGCCGAGCTCAACGTGCTCGAGCAAGTGCGGCTGCTGCGCGCGTCGCCGATCGTGCATGGCCAGCAGCGGCCGCCCCTCGTTCACGGCTGGATCTTTTCACTCGCGGACGGCCGCCTGAAGGAACTCGACTCCGGCTACACGGCACCACCGGCCGAAGCCGAGCCAGAGCATGCCGCCATGGCCGCCGCGCTCGGCTGATCCGCCTCCCCCTACGCCAATGAAATCACCCCAACCATGAAACTGAACGAGCGCCTGTCCACCCTGCCGCGCGACATCGTCGCCGGCATCGTCGTTTTCCTCGTCGCGCTGCCGTTGTGTCTCGGCATCGCCAATGCGTCCGGCGTCGAGCCGTTCGCCGGGCTCGTGTCCGGCATCGTCGGCGGCATCATCGTCGCGCTGTTGAGCGGCTCGTCGCTGTCGGTCAGCGGACCGGCCGCCGGCCTCGTCGTGATCGTCGTCGAAGGGATCGCGCAACTCGGCAGCTTTTCCGCGTTCCTGCTCGCGGTGCTGTTGTCCGGCGTGCTGCAGTTCGGCTTCGGCATGCTCCGCGCCGGCCGCTTCGCCGCGTACGTGCCGTCGCCCGTCATCAAGGGCATGCTCGCGGCGATCGGCCTGCTGCTGATCGTGAAGCAGATTCCGTTCGCATTCGGCATCGGCGGACCGGCCGCGCAATCGTTTGCGTCCTGGACGAGCCTGCCGACCGCCTGGGCCGCGACGGCCATCGCACTTGTCTCGCTCGCGCTGCTGATCGCCTGGGACACACCGGCGTTCAAGCGCTTCGGCAGGGTGCGCTCGGTGCCCGCGCCGCTCGCGGTCGTCGTGTTCGGCATCGGCGCGACGCTGGTGCTCGGCGTCGTTGCGCCGTCGGTCGCGCCGGGCGCCGCGCATCGCGTCACGCTGCCGGAGCTCGAATCGTTCGCGGCGCTCGCGGCATCGCTGAAGCACGCCGAGCTCGGCCCGAACTTCGCGCAGCTCGTCAATCCGGACGTGTGGCGCGTCGCGATCACGCTCGCGGTCGTCGCGAGCCTCGAGACGCTGCTGAGCCTCGAGGCGGTCGAACAGATCGACCCGAAGCGTCGCCCGACGCAGCCGGACCGCGAGCTGAAGGCCCAGGGCGTCGGCAATCTCGTCGCGGGTGCGTTCGGCGGGCTGCCGATCACGTCGGTGATCGTGCGCAGTTCGGTGAACGTGAACGCGGGTGCGCAAAGCCGGATGTCTGCGATCGTGCACGGAATCCTGCTGCTTGCCAGCGTGTTCGCGCTCACCGGGCTGATCAACCTGATCCCGCTCGCGAGCCTCGCGGCGATCCTGATCCACACCGGCTTCAAGCTCGCGAAACCGGCGCTGTTCCGCTCGGTGCTGAAGCAGGGCCCGGCCGCGTTCGTGCCGTTCGCCGCGACGATCGCGGGCGTGCTGGCGGTCGACCTGCTGTTCGGCATCGCCGTCGGCCTCGCGTGCAGCGTGCTGGCGGTCGCGGTCGCGAACCTGAAAAGCCCCGTCACGCTCGCGCAGCACGACGACCACTTCCTGCTGTCGTTCCGCAAGGACGTGTCGTTCCTCGGCAAGGTGCAGGTCAAGCATCACCTGCGGCACATTCCCGACCGCGCGGCCGTGATCATCGACGCGACGCGTGCCGACTACATCGATCACGACGTGCTCGAACTGCTCGACGCGTTCGTCGCCGATGCGCCGCGGCGCGGGATCGCGGTCGAATTCCGCCGCCGCAGCCCGGCACCTCGCGCGGCCGCGCGCCGCTGGCTGTTCCGCGCGCCTGCGGCCGAATGAGCGGCGCATGAAAAAACGCCCCGGGCGGCGCAAGGCCGCACGGGGCGTTTCGTATGCGTCGGGCGCTCGACGCGCAGCGCTTACGAGCGCTGCGGGTTGACCTTGTCGTCCTTCGAATGCAGCTTGTTCAGCGCCGAAATGTACGCCTTCGCGGACGCCGCGACGATGTCCGGATCGGTGCCGACGCCGTTGACGATCCGCCCGCTCTTCGACAGCCGGACGGTCACTTCGCCCTGCGCCTGGGTGCCGGTCGTGATCGCGTTCACCGAATACAGCAGCAGTTCGGACCCGCTGCCGACTTCGCCCTCGATCGCGTTGAACGTCGCATCGACCGGCCCGTTGCCGCGCGCCTCGCCGGTCACTTCCTTGCCTTCGACCGCGAACACGATCTTCGCCTGCGGCTGCTCGCCCGTCTCCGAACGCTGCGACAACGACACGAACTTGAAGTGCTCCTGCTCCTGCGCGAGCGCCGATTCTTCGGAGACGATCGCGATGATGTCTTCGTCGAAGATCTCGGCCTTGCGATCGGCGAGGTCCTTGAAGCGCATGAACGCGGCGTTCAGTTCGGCTTCGCTGTCGAGCGACACGCCGAGTTCCTGCAGGCGCTGCTTGAACGCGTTGCGGCCCGACAGCTTGCCGAGCACGATCTTGTTCGCGGTCCAGCCCACGTCTTCCGCGCGCATGATCTCGTAGGTGTCGCGCGCCTTCAGCACGCCGTCCTGGTGGATGCCCGATGCGTGCGCGAATGCGTTCGCGCCGACGACGGCCTTGTTCGGCTGCACGACGAAACCGGTGATCTGCGACACGAGCTTCGACGTCGGCACGATCTGCGTCGTGTCGATGCCGACGTCGAGGCCGAAGTAGTCCTTGCGGGTCTTCACGGCCATCACGATTTCCTCGAGCGACGTGTTGCCCGCGCGCTCGCCGAGACCGTTGATCGTGCACTCGACCTGCCGCGCACCGCCGATCTTCACGCCGGCGAGCGAGTTCGCCACCGCCATCCCGAGGTCGTTGTGGCAGTGCACGGAGAAGATCGCCTTGTCCGAGTTCGGAATGCGTTCGCGCAGCGTCTTCACGAGGTTGCCGTAGAGCTCCGGCACGCCGTAGCCGACCGTGTCGGCGATGTTGATCGTCGTCGCCCCTTCGGCGATCACGGCCTCCAGCACGCGGCACAGGAAGTCGAGATCCGAACGGCTGCCGTCTTCCGGCGAGAATTCGACGTTGTCGGTGAACTTGCGCGCGAAGCGCACCGCGAGGCGCGCCTGCTCGAACACCTGGTCCGGCGTCATCCGCAGCTTCTTCTCCATATGCAGCGGGGACGTCGCGATGAACGTGTGGATCCGCGAGCTGTTGGCCGGCTTCAGTGCGTCGGCCGCACGCTGGATGTCCTTGTCGTTGGCGCGCGCCAGCGAGCAGATCGTGCTGTCCTTCACCAGGCCAGCGATCGTGTGGATCGCGTCGAAGTCGCCGTTCGAGCTGGCCGCGAAGCCGGCCTCGATCACGTCGACCTTCATCCGCTCGAGATGCTTCGCGATGCGGACTTTCTCTTCCTTCGTCATCGACGCGCCGGGCGATTGTTCGCCGTCACGCAACGTCGTATCAAAAATGATCAGCTTGTCTGTCATGGGGGGCTCCAGGGCTCTTTATACGGGAATCAAACGTAATGAGATCGCGCCACCGCTGGCGACGCTCAACAACAGACGAGGCTTGACGGAGGGCGAGAACGGTCAGCGCGGCAGGCGCGCCAAAGCTAGCGCGCGTAGCGGCGCACCGGCTAGAAGGAGGGAGAGGCGGGAAAATGCGGTCATGCCGAAGACTATAGCGACATTCCGCTGGGCGCGCAATCGGACGGCACCCGGGATGACAGACCGCGCCGCGCGAAAAAGGGGCAAATGAAAACGGCGACCCGGAATCACATCCGAGGCCGCCGTTGCCGGGCAGGTTGCGCGTCAGTGATCGCGCTGCGACGAGCGCGCGGGGTTCGCCCGTCCGCGCACGGCCATGTAGGCCCAAAACACGTAGCCGGACAGCCCGTACAGCACGAACAGGCAGAACAGCATCAACGGCGGATCGGACGACACGAGCACGAACGCGACGACGACCAGCAGGATCGCCGCGAACGGCACGCGGTGCCGCACGTCCAGCGCCTTGCCGCTGTAGAACGGCGCGTTCGACACCATCGTCACGCCTGCATAGATCGTCAGTGCGAACGCGACCCACGGCAGCCAGCCGAGCTTCATCGGCACGCGGTTGTCGGTCGCGAGCCAGACGAACCCGGCGATCAGCGCGGCCGCGGCCGGGCTCGGCAGCCCCTGGAAGAAGCGCTTGTCGACGACGCCGATGTTCGTGTTGAAGCGCGCGAGACGCAGCGCGGCGCCCGAACAGTAGACGAACGCGGCGAGCCAGCCCCAGCGGCCAAGATCCTTCAGCACCCACTCGTACATCACGAGCGCCGGCGCGACGCCGAACGACACCATATCCGACAGGCTGTCGAACTGTTCGCCGAACGCGCTTTGCGTATGCGTCATCCGCGCGACGCGCCCGTCCATCCCGTCGAGCACCATCGCGACGAAGATCGCGATCGCGGCGATCTCGAAGCGCACGTTCATCGCCTGCACGACCGCGAAGAAGCCGCAGAACAGCGCGGCGGTCGTGAACGCGTTCGGCAGCAGGTAGATGCCGCGCGTCTTCAGGAACCGCTGGCGCGCGGCGCGGCGGCTCTCGATGGGCGCCGGATCCTGCGCCATCACCTTGTTGCGGCGGAACGGGCGTGGCGCCTGGCCGGAGCCGTTGCGCGGACGACGCGGTTTGAATGCGGCCATCGTGCGTCCCGCCGCTTACTGTTCGAGCTCGGCGAGGATCGTCGACGACGCGTAGACCTTCTCGCCGATCGACACCTTCGCGCGGCTGCCGAGCGGCAGGTACACGTCGACGCGCGAACCGAAGCGGATGAAACCGTAGCGCTGACCGCGCGACAGCGGCTCGCCGGCACGCACGTAGCAGAGGATCCGGCGGGCGACGAGGCCGGCGATCTGCACGGCGGTAACGGTCTTGCCGCTCGCCGTCTGGATCACGACCGCATTGCGCTCGTTCTCGGTCGACGCCTTGTCGATCGCCGCGTTCAGGAACGCGCCCGGGAAGTATTCGACCTTGGTGACGGCGCCGTCGACCGGCGAACGCTGCGAATGGACGTTGAAGACATTCATGAACACGCTGATCTTCAGCGCTTCGCGATTCGCGTACGGATCCTGGGTGGTCTCGACCGCGACGATACGGCCGTCCGCCGGGCACAGCACCGCGTTCGGCTGCGCCGGGATCGGGCGCTGCGGGTCGCGGAAGAACTGGACGACGAAGACGAGCAGCAGCCAGAACGGCCACGCGAAGCCGAAGCCCCCGACGGCGTGGATCAACAACGCGATGACGGCTGCAATCGCGATGAACGGCCAGCCTTCGCGCGCGATGATCGGATGAGGATAGTTCATGGGTTCGTTCGGTGTTCGGTGAATTGCAAAGCCCGTAGGATAGCAAAAGCCGCCCGGGGCACTGCTGCCTTCGGACGGCTTTTTGATACCGACCCTCCACTCGAAGGGCCGGAACAGCACGCGGTGGTTAGTTCTTCGTCTGGTCGACGAGCTTGTTCTTCGCGATCCACGGCATCATCGCGCGCAGCTTCGAGCCAACCTGCTCGATCTGGTGCTCGGCCGTCAGGCGGCGGCGCGACTGCAGCGTCGGCGCACCTGCCTTGTTCTCGAGAATGAAGCTCTTCGCGTATTCGCCCGTCTGGATGTCGGTCAGGCACTGCTTCATCGCCTTCTTCGTCTCTTCCGTGACGACGCGCGGGCCGGTCACGTACTCGCCGTATTCGGCGTTGTTCGAGATCGAGTAGTTCATGTTCGCGATGCCGCCTTCGTAGATCAGGTCGACGATCAGCTTCAGCTCGTGCAGGCACTCGAAGTACGCCATTTCCGGCGCGTAGCCGGCTTCGACCAGCGTCTCGAAACCTGCCTTGATCAGCTCGACGGTACCGCCGCACAGCACGGCCTGCTCGCCGAACAGGTCGGTTTCGGTTTCTTCACGGAAGTTCGTCTCGATGATGCCGGCACGGCCGCCGCCGTTCGCTGCCGCGTACGACAGCGCGATGTCGCGTGCCGCGCCCGACTTGTTCTGCGCAACCGCGATCAGGTGCGGCACGCCGCCACCTTGCGAGTACGTGCCGCGCACGGTGTGGCCCGGAGCCTTCGGCGCGATCATGATCACGTCGAGGTCGGCGCGCGGGATCACCTGGCCGTAGTGGACGTTGAAGCCGTGTGCGAATGCCAGTGCGGCGCCCTGCTTGATGTTCGCGTGCACTTCCTTCGCGTACACGTCGGCGATCTGCTCGTCCGGCAGCAGCATCATGACGACGTCCGCGCCCTTCACCGCTTCCGCGACTTCCTTGACCGACAGGCCTGCGTTTTCGGCCTTGCTCCACGACGCGCCGCCCTTGCGAAGGCCGACCGTCACGTTCACGCCGCTGTCCTTCAGGTTCAGTGCGTGTGCATGGCCTTGCGAGCCGTAGCCGATGATCGTGACTTGCTTGCCCTTGATGAGGGAGAGGTCAGCGTCTTTATCGTAGAAAACGTTCATGATGGTTCCTTCGCCAATTCAAAAATTCAACAATTCGTTCAGATGGAGTACTGCGGGCCGGGACATGACGGCGCACCCGGCGTGCCTGTCCGGCATCACACCTTCAGGATGCGCTCGCCGCGTCCGATGCCGGAGCTGCCGGTACGCACGGTCTCTAGGATCGCGGTCGCGTCCAGCCCCTGGATGAATGCGTCGAGCTTGTCGCTCGCGCCCGTCAATTCGATCGTGTAGGTCTTTTCGGTCACGTCGATGATGCGGCCGCGGAAAATATCCGACATCCGCTTCATTTCTTCGCGCTCCTTGCCCACTGCACGTACCTTGATCAGCATCAGCTCGCGTTCGATGTGTGCACCGTCGGTCAGGTCCACCACTTTCACCACCTCGATCAGGCGGTTCAGATGCTTCGTGATCTGTTCGATCACGTCGTCCGAGCCAATGGAAACGATGGTCAGCCGCGACAGCGATTGGTCTTCGGTCGGCGCCACCGTCAAGGTTTCGATGTTGTAGCCGCGTGCGGAAAACAGACCGACCACGCGCGACAGCGCGCCCGGTTCGTTTTCCAGCAGGACGGAAATGATGTGTCTCATGTTCGCTTCTTCCAGAATGTGTCCGTGTCGATTCACTCGCGCCGCGCGCCGCCCGGTGCCGCACCGCCCTTCGTGAAGGCGGCCGCCTCGGCCCCGGCGCGCGTCGCGCCGTTACAGATCTTCCGATCCGAGCAGCATCTCGGTGATGCCCTTGCCGGCCTGTACCATCGGCCAGACGTTTTCGGTCGGATCGGTCTGGAAATCGAGAAACACGGTGCGGTCCTTCAGGCGCAGCGCTTCCTTCAGCGCCGGCTCCACATCCGAGGTCTTTTCGATCCGCATGCCGACATGGCCGTACGCTTCGGCGAGCTTCACGAAATCAGGCAGCGCATCCATGTACGAATGCGAATAGCGCTTGCTGTATTCGATCTGCTGCCACTGGCGGACCATGCCGAGATAGCGGTTGTTCAGCGAAATGATCTTCACGGGCGTGTCGTACTGCAGGCAGGTCGACAGCTCCTGGATGCACATCTGGATCGAGCCTTCGCCCGTGATGCACAACACGTCGTCGTCCGGGTGCGCCATCTTGACGCCCATCGCTGCCGGCAGGCCGAAGCCCATCGTGCCGAGGCCGCCGGAGTTGATCCAGCGACGCGGCTTGTTGAAACGGTAGAACTGCGCGGCCCACATCTGGTGCTGGCCGACGTCCGAGCACACGAACGCGTTGCCGTCCGTCAGCTCCCATGCCTTCTCGACCACGTACTGCGGCTTGATGATCTCGCTGTCGCGGTCGAACTTCAGGCAGTCCTTCGAACGCCAGCCCTCGATGTCCTTCCACCATTGCGCCAGCGCCTCGGTGTCGGGGCCGTGCTCGGCCGTCTGCAGTTGCTCGATCAGCTCCTTCAGCACTTCCTTCACGTCGCCGACGATCGGGATGTCGACCTTCACGCGCTTCGAGATCGACGACGGGTCGATGTCGATGTGGATGATCTTGCGCGGACGCGACGCGAAGTGCGCCGGGTCGCCGATCACGCGGTCGTCGAAGCGGGCACCGATCGCGATCAGCACGTCGCAGTGCTGCATCGCCATGTTCGCTTCGTACGTGCCGTGCATGCCGAGCATGCCGAGGAATTTCTTGTCCGACGCGCGATAGCCGCCGAGGCCCATCAGCGTGTTCGTGACCGGGTAACCGAGCAGGTCGGCGAACTGGTTCAGCTCGCGCGCCGCGTCGGCGAGGATGATGCCGCCACCCGTATAGATATAGGGACGCTTCGCCGACAGCAGCAGCGACACGGCCTTGCGGATCTGGCCCGAATGGCCCTTCGTGACGGGGTTGTACGAGCGCAGCGACACGCTCTTGACCGGCTCGTACTGGCACGGCGTCTTCGAGATGTCCTTCGGGATGTCGATCAGCACCGGGCCCGGACGGCCGGTGCGGGCGATGTAGAACGCCTTCTTGACGGTTTCCGCGAGGTCGCGCACGTCCTTCACGAGGAAGTTGTGCTTCACGCACGGACGCGTGATGCCGACCGTATCGCATTCCTGGAACGCGTCCTGGCCGATCGCGGCAGTCGGCACCTGGCCGCTGATCACGACCATCGGGATCGAATCCATGTAGGCCGTTGCAATGCCGGTCACCGCATTGGTGACACCGGGGCCGGACGTCACGAGACAGACGCCGACGTTGCCGGTGGAACGCGCATACGCATCGGCTGCGTGCACGGCCGCCTGTTCGTGGCGCACCAGCACGTGCTGAATCTTGTCCTGCTTGTAAAGCTCGTCGTAGATGTAGAGTACCGAGCCGCCGGGATAGCCCCAGATGAATTCGACGTTCTCGTCGGCCAGTGCCTTCATGAGCACGGTGGCGCCGATGGAGTCGCTATCGGGAGGGGAAAGGGGTTCCGACGTGGAGAATTCCGCGCTGGGCATGTTCATTTTGACCTTTCGAATTTTCGGCAAAAAATTGATCGGGTGCTCTCTGCCGGGCTTGTGGCTCGGGTTCAAGCGGCGCGTCCAGTTTGAAGGGCGGGCTTCTTGGGCCAGCCTCAAATGAGACCATCACTTCATGTTGCGAATCGCTGACGATAGCGGGTCATGATTGGGTCGTCAAGCAAAATATCCCGCAGCGCATCATGCGCCCCGCCCGGCGGCCCGCGGACGCTGCTCGCGCGCAACGTACCGAGTCGTCGACGGTGCCAAGTCACGCGAAAATTTGTTAGCATCCGCGGGTTTTACGAAATTTTTCGACCTTTCACACGCCGCAGTCCGCAGCGCATACCTTTACGGAATGGCATCAGACAAGGAACTCGCCGACTTTCTGGCGGGCGTCGAAAGGCGCGCGTTCAAGCAGGCTGCGTACGCCGTGCGCGACGACGATGCGTCGCTCGACATCGTGCAGGACGCGATGATCAAGCTGGCGGAGAAGTACGGCGACCGGCCGGCGGCCGAGCTGCCGCTGCTGTTCCAGCGGATCCTGCAGAACGCGATCCACGACTGGTTCCGCCGGCAGAAGGTCCGCAATACCTGGGTGACGCTCTTCTCGTCGCTCAACAACACGGACGACGAGGATTTCGATCCGCTGGAAACGCTCGAGTCCGCGGACGACAATGCGGGCGTCGAGAGCACCGAGCACCGCCTCGAGCGGGAGCAGGTTCTGGCCCTGATCGACGAAGAAATCCAGAAACTTCCGACGCGTCAACGGGAAGCGTTCCTGATGCGTTATTGGGAAGATATGGATGTCGCCGAGACTGCCGCCGCAATGGGGTGCTCCGAAGGCAGCGTCAAGACGCACTGCTCGCGAGCCACCCACACCCTGGCGCAAGCGCTCAAGGCCAAAGGAATCACGCTATGAGCTCCGCTCCCGTAAATCGAGAACACGAATTCGCGCTGAAGGTTCGCCGCGCGCTGGACGAACGTGCCGCGGCGCTGCCTGCCGCGACCGCCGATCGTCTGGCCGTCGCGCGCCGGGCCGCGCTCGCGCGCAAGAAGCCGGAAGCCGCGACCGCGCCGGTGTTCGTGCCCGCCTTCGCCGGCGCCGCCGCATACGGTACGCCACCCGCGAATCGCCCGCAGACGTCGTTCGCGCGCCGCCTGCTGCGCGCGTGGCCGCTCGCGCTGCTGCTCGCGGGGCTCGTCGGCATCGCTTACTGGGAAGACATGCAGCGCACCGCCGAACTCGCCGACATCGACGCGGCGATGCTCAGCGACGACCTGCCGCTCAACGCGTATCTCGATCACGGGTTCAACGCGTATCTTTCGCACGCACGCTAACAGAGAATAACGAGGGGATCGCTCGGGTGAGTCAGAAACGCGGCCTGGCCGTATTTTTCGGATGCGTGATCGCGATCGCCGTTTCGTACGTCGCCACCTATTCCCGATTCAACCCGCCCGCCGCGACGGTCTCCACGGCGGCCAGCAATGCGCCCGCGCCGACTTCGGCCGCCGCCGGGCTGACCACCGATCTCGCCCCGCTGCCCCTGCCGCTGCCGGCCGCCAACGGCCCGCTGTCGTGGGCACGCCTGACGCCTGCGCAACGCGCGGCACTCGCGCCGTTCGCCGACCAGTGGGACGGCTTCAGCGATGCACGCAAGCGAAAATGGCTGAAGATCGCATCGCGTTTCGCGAAATTGACGCCCGATGAGCAAAAGCACCTGCAGGACAGAATGTCCGAGTGGGCGCGGATGACGCCCGAGCAACGCCGGGTTGCGCGCGAGAATTACCAGAGCGCGAAGGAGCTGTCCGCGCAGGCGCGCGAGCGTGCGTGGAGGGCCTACCAGCAACTTCCCGAAGAACAGAAGCAGCGCCTCGCCGCGACCGAGCGCCGTCGCCGGCCGAGCGTCGTCAGCGCGCCGCCGACGGCCGCCGACCGCGATGTGCGCCGCCTCGTCAATTCGCACGAGCATCCGGCGAGCAATGCCGCGCCGACATCCGCGCCAGCTACGGCCGGCGCCGGCACGCCCGCCGTGGCGGCGTCGTCCACGTCGGGTACCGCACCCGCGCCTGCGACGGTCACGCCCGTCTCGCCGGCCGACGCGCCGTCGATGTTCAAGGGTTCCTGACCCGCGTGGCGAGCGCCCCCGCACCCCAGGCCCCGGCCGTCGCCGCCGCGCCGTCCGTGCGCCGGCGCCTCGCCGCGATGCTGTACGAAGCCGTGCTGTTGTTCGGCATCGTGTTCTTCGCCGGCCTGGCATTCAGTCTCGCGATGCAGCAGCGCAACGGCCTCGTCCATCACAACCTCCTCGCCGCATGGATCGCGCTCGTCGTCGGCGCATACTTCGTCTGGTTCTGGACCCACGGCGGCCAGACGCTGCCGATGAAGACCTGGCGGCTGCGGCTCGAATCGTCGAGCGGCCGTCCGTTGAGCGCCGGCCACGCGCTCGTTCGCTACGCGCTCGGGTGGCTGTGGTTCCTGCCGCCGCTCGCGTTGCATCCGCTCCTCGGCCTGTCGGTGCCCGTCACGCTCGCGCTGGCCGCCGCGTGGATCGTCGCATGGGCCGGCGCCGCCCGCCTGCACGCCGATCGCCAGTTCCCGCACGACCGCATCGCCCGCACGCGCGTCGTCGCGATTCCGCGCTGATGCGCTGATGCGCCGCGCGGTCCGCGCGAACTGGACCGGTTTCCGCGCGTCGGCGCATCCGTCGGACTAAACCCCTCGAAGGCGCCGTCACCAGCCACCGCTCACGGCTTGCCCGATCGCCGCAGGGCGGTCGGTTCGGCAGATTACGCAACGCAGCCGCATTCACTGCTAAACACGCCGGAACGACAGTAATAAGAACGTCTCGTGACTGTCACGGCATGGTCACGCCCGCATGGCGCAATGCCGGTAATGTCAACCGGCGCGAGTCATGCATGGGCCAGAAAACGTCCGCGACCTCCCTGTTCCGTCAACCGCTCGGCGCCCGCGCCGTCACCGCCTTCCTGTCCGGCTCGGCCGCAACCGATGCCCTTGCGTCGCATGAGCCGACGGCCGCGCACGCCAGGCAGCACGACGACCCCGAGCCGTCCACCCATCGCTACCGCACGATCTGGCTGTCCGACATCCATCTCGGCTCGAGCGGCTGCCAGGCGCCGTACCTGCTCGATTTCCTGCGCCACAACGATTCGGAATACCTGTACCTCGTCGGCGACATCATCGACGGCTGGCAATTGAAGAAGGGCTGGTACTGGCCGCAGGCGCACAACGACGTCGTGCAGAAGGTCCTGCGCAAGGCGCGCAAGGGCACGCAGGTGGTCTACATCCCGGGCAACCACGACGAAGGCGCGCGGCAGTTCTGCGACCTCGCGTTCGGCGACATCCAGGTGCGCGGCGAGGCATTTCACACGACGCTTGCGGGCAAGCGCCTGTGGATCGTCCACGGCGACCTGTTCGACGGCGTGATCCAGCACGCGAAGTGGCTCGCGTATCTCGGCGACACGCTCTACACGCTGATCCTCGTGCTGAACCGCTGGTTCAACCGGATCCGCAGCCGGCTGGGCTTCCAGTATTGGTCGCTGTCGCAGTACCTGAAGCATCAGGTGAAGAACGCGGTGAACTTCATCTCGCAGTTCGAGACCGTGATGACCGACGAAGCGCGCCGCCGCGGCTGCGACGGCGTCGTGTGCGGGCACATCCACAAGGCGGAGATCCGCGACATCGACGGCGTGCTGTACTGCAACGACGGCGACTGGGTCGAGAGCCTGTCCGCACTCGTCGAAACGATGGAAGGCGAGTTGAAGATCGTCTACTGGACGGCGATGCGCGCCGCGCCGTCCGCAGCCCCGTCGCGCAAGGCCAAGGCCACCGCCTGACACAACTCCACTTACAGGACACATGCCGCGATGAAGATCATGATCGTCACCGACGCGTGGGAACCGCAGGTCAACGGCGTCGTGCGCACGCTGAAGAGCACGTCCCGCGAACTCACCGCGCTCGGCCACCGGGTCGAAATGCTGACGCCGCTGGAATTCCGCACGGTGCCCTGCCCGACCTACCCGGAGATCCGCCTGTCGATCCTGCCGTACCGCAAGCTGCGCGCCCGGATCGATGCGTTCGCACCCGACGCGCTGCACATCGCGACCGAAGGCCCGCTCGGCCTCGCCGCGCGACGCTATGCGCGCGCACGCAAGCTGCCGTACACGACGGCGTATCACACGCGCTTCCCGGAATACGTGCAGGCGCGCTTCGGCATTCCGCTGTCGGCGACCTACAAGTTCCTGCACTGGTTCCACGGGCCGTCGCTCGCGGTGATGGCGCCGACCCCGGTCGTGAAGCAGGATCTCGAGAAGTTCGGCTTCACGAACGTGGTGCTGTGGACGCGCGGCGTCGACCTCGACATCTTCCGGCCGATGGAGTCGAAGGTGCTCAATACCGCGCGGCCGATCTTCCTGTACGTCGGCCGCGTCGCGATCGAGAAGAACGTCGAGGCGTTCCTGCGCCTCGACCTGCCCGGCTCGAAGTGGGTCGCGGGCGAAGGTCCGGCGCTCGCCGAACTGAAATCGCGCTATCCGGAAGCGAACTATCTCGGCGTCCTGTCGCAAGCCGAGCTCGCCAAGGTGTATGCTGCGGCCGACGTGTTCGTGTTCCCGAGTCGCACCGACACGTTCGGCCTCGTGCTGCTGGAGGCCCTCGCGTGTGGCACGCCGGTCGCCGCGTACCCGGTCACGGGCCCGATCGACGTGCTCGGCGGGGGCGATGCCGGCGCGATGCACGAAGACCTGCAGGAAGCCTGCCTCGAGGCGCTCAAGATCGAACGCGAGACTGCCCGCGCGTGGGCCGAGCGCTTCTCGTGGCGCGCGGCGTCCGAGCAGTTCGCGTCGCATCTGAAACCGCTGCCGAAGACTGCGTACTCGCCCGCCGAAGGTGCCGCCGTTTGAAACGAGACCTGAACGACAAGACCCCACCCCCTGCCGCGACGGCGCAACCGCATCGTCCGTTCGACGAAGAAGAGCCGCACGCCGACGCGGACGTGCACACGCACGAACCGCTCGGCCCCGACGATCGGCTCGCGCCGCTGCCGCCGAACCCGTACAAGCGCCACGGCGGCATCACGCGTGCGTGGTACGCGCTCAAGCATTCGCTGAACGGGTTTCGCGTCGCGATCCGCGAGGAGAGCGCGTTTCGCCAGGAGCTCACGCTCGCCGCGCTGATGCTGCCGATCGGTGCGTTCTCGCCAGTCCCCGCCGCGTCGCGCGCGCTGCTGATCGCGTCGGTGCTGCTCGTGCTGATCGTCGAGCTGCTGAACTCGAGCGTCGAGGCCGCAATCGATCGCATCTCGCTCGAGCGGCACGAATTGTCGAAGCGCGCGAAGGATCTCGGCAGCGCGGCGGTCACGGTCGCGCTGTTCGCGTGCGTGACGACGTGGGGCTTCGTGCTCGGCCCGGTCGTCGCACGCTGGCTCGGCTTCTAGCAGCGCCCGCGGCACCGCCTGCGTGCGGCGCTGCACCATGCGCCGAACGCATCGCGATCACGAAATGCGCCCGTTGTAAGGAAACCGCGGTTTATAATCGTCCGCCAGACTTAGAACAGCAACCCGCGCCGGACGAATCTCGCAGCATCGATTGCAGCGCCCGCCAGTCCGGCACACACAGGGCCGGACGACATGGAAGCGAAACCTCCCCGCCGCACCCGCGAACGGATTCTCGAGTTGTCGTTGAAACTCTTCAACGAGATCGGCGAGCCGAACGTCACGACCACGACGATCGCCGAGGAAATGGAAATCAGTCCAGGCAACCTGTACTACCATTTCCGCAACAAGGACGACATCATCAACAGCATCTTCGCGCAGTTCGAGCAGCAGATCGAACGGCGGCTGCGCTTTCCCGAAGATCACCGTCCAACGATCGACGAAACCTGGTCGTACCTACAGTACATGGCCGACTTCATGTGGACCTACCGGTTCCTGTATCGCGACCTCAACGACCTCCTCGCGCGCAACCGCACGCTCGAGACGCACTTCAAGCAGATCATCAGCCACAAGGTGCGCTTCGCGCACGACATGTGCGAACTGCTCGTGTCCGACGCCGAAATGGTCGCGACGCCCGCCGAGATCGAAGTCATCGCCACCAACATGGCGGTGATCTCGACGTACTGGCTGTCGTATCAGTACGTGATGCACCCGCGCAAATACAACGATCAGGACGCGATCCGCGAAGAGCTGCACCAGGTGAGCATGCACGTGATCTCGGTCATGGCTCCGTACCTGCGCGGCCGTTCGCGCCAGCTGTTCGACGATCTCGTCTCCGGCAAGCTGCCCAAGCGCCAGTTCACCGACTACCTGCCGCCGCGCGACGGTTCGCCGCGCCCTGCGGGCAGCCCGGTCGCCGCCAAGCCCGCCGCGAAGGATACGAAACAATGAAGGCAGTCTGTGTTTACTGCGGCTCGTCGTCCGGCGTGCGGCCCGTCTATGCGGACGCCGCGCGCGCGTTCGGCCGCGCGCTCGTCGATGCGGGCCTCACGCTCGTCTACGGCGGCGGCCGCGTCGGCCTGATGGGCGTGATCGCCGATGAAGTGATGGCGGCCGGCGGCCATGCGGTCGGCGTGATCCCCGAGTTGCTGGTCGACAAGGAAGTCGGCCATACCGGGCTGTCCGAGCTGCACGTCGTGCCCGACATGCACCACCGCAAGAAAATGATGGCCGACCTCGCGGATGGGTTCGTCGCAATGCCCGGCGGCGCCGGCACGCTCGAGGAATTCTTCGAGGTCTATACGTGGGCGCAGCTCGGCTATCACCGCAAGCCCGTCGCGCTCTACAACATCGATTCGTTCTACGATCCGCTGATCGCGCTCCTGCGCCATACGGTCGACGAGGGCTTCATGCGCCCGACCTACTTCGACGCGCTGTGCATCGACGCCGAACCGGTCGCGCTGATCGAACAGCTGCGACGCTACCAGCCGCCCGTCCGCGACAAGTGGGCGCCGGACGCGGCCAAGTAACGTTTATCGGGAGCCGCACGCGATGCCCGCACCGTCGTCCGAGCGCAAGGCCGTCCTCATCACCGGCGCGAGCCGCGGCATCGGCCGCGCGACCGCCGTGCTCGCGGCCGAGCACGGCTGGGACGTCGGCATCAACTACGCACGCGACGCGGCGGCAGCCGAACTGACCGCGCAAGCCGTTCGCGACGCCGGCGCACGTGCGTGTGTCGTCGCCGGCGACGTCGCGAACGAGGCGGACGTCATCGCGATGTTCGACACCGTCGCGGCGGCGTTCGGTCGCCTCGACGCGCTCGTCAACAATGCAGGGATCGTCGCGCCGTCGATGCCGCTCGCCGACATGCCGGTCGACCGGCTGCGGCGAATGTTCGATACCAATGTGCTCGGCGCCTACCTCTGCGCGCGCGAAGCCGCGCGCCGGCTGTCCACCGATCGGGGCGGGCGCGGCGGCGCGATCGTCAACGTGTCGTCGATCGCATCGCGGCTCGGTTCACCAAACGAGTACGTCGACTACGCAGGCTCGAAGGGCGCGGTCGATTCGCTGACGATCGGCCTCGCGAAGGAACTCGGCCCGCACGGCGTGCGCGTCAATGCAGTGCGTCCCGGCCTGATCGAGACCGAAATCCATGCGAGCGGCGGCCAGCCGGGCCGCGCGGCACGCCTCGGCGCGCAGACCCCGCTCGGCCGCGCGGGCGAGGCGCAGGAGATCGCGGAAGCGATCGTCTGGCTGCTCGGCGATACGGCGTCATACACGACGGGCGCCCTGCTCGACGTCGGCGGCGGCCGGTAATCGCGCCCCGAAAGGCGGCAAAACGGGCCAGCTGAAGCGGCCCGTGGTCACGACACCACAAATCTCCACAATATCGTGACCATTTTCAGTAAACATCCGTAACAGTTCCGTGCTTTACTAGCGCCAAGTCAAAAACAGCCTGTCATCCGGCTGTATCTCGCTCTGATGCGACCCTTACTGGGTCCGGCCCATGTCGCCGGACCGGCTTGACCCGACCGAGATCTTTTCCATGCCAGGAACCGCAGCGCCCGGCCGGCGACGCACGTCCGTGCCCGCTTCGGCCACGCACGCCCGCTCAGCCGCCGATCCCGACCTCAACGCGACACTTCATGCCGCCGGCACGCCAGCCGCGGCGGGCACCGCCGCGACTGACGCCCCCCCCGATCGCATCGTCCGGCTCGGCTGGCGTGTCTGGCTGCTGGTTGCGGCGCTGGTCTGCGCGTACACGCTGCCGGGCGTGCTCGGCCACGATCCGTGGAAGCAGGACGAAACCTACACGTTCGGCATCATCCAGCACATGCTCGAGACGGGGGACTTCGTCGTGCCGACCAACGCCGGCCAGCCGTTCATGGAAAAGCCGCCGCTCTACGCGTGGGTCGCGACGAGCCTCGCGTGGGTGCTGCAGCGGGTGATGCCGCTGCACGACGCGGCACGGCTCGCGAGCGCGCTGTTCGCGGCGTTCGCGTTCGGCTTCATCGCACGCGCGGCACGCAGTGCCAGCCGGGCCGACAGCTGGCTCGACCTGCGCGTGATCGGCCCCGTCGTGCTGAGCGCGAGCACGCTCGTCGTCGTCAAGCACGTGCACGACATGATGACGGACGTCGCGCTGTTCGCGGGCACCGCAATGGGCTTCTGCGGCCTGCTCGAGCTCGTGATGCGGCACGTCGCGCAGGCGCGGCAGATGCGGCACGGGCTGCCGGTGCAGCCGTCCGGCCGCTGGGCCGCACCGCTCTTCGGCGCGGGTGTCGGCGTCGCGCTGATGGCAAAGGGGCTGTTCGTGCCGCTCGTGTTCGCGGCCACGCTCACGGGCGCGCTCCTGCTCTACCCCGCCTGCCGTACGCGTGCGTTCGCGCGCTCGCTCGGCGTCGCCGCGCTCGTGTTCGCACCGTTCGCGCTCATCTGGCCGACCGCGCTGTTCCTGCGTTCCGAAACGCTGTTCATGACCTGGTTCTGGGACAACAACGTCGGCCGCTTCTTCGGTTTCTCGGTGCCGGAACTCGGCGCGGAAAACGACAAGCCGTTCTTCATCCTGCGTGCGTTCGTGCTGCTCGGCTTCCCGGTCGCGCCGCTCGCGATCGCCGCGCTGGCACGCGGCGCATGGCGCGACTGGCGCACGCCGCGCATCGCGCTGCCCGTCCTGTTCGCCGGGGTTGGCCTCGCGGTGCTGCAAGTGTCCGCGACCTCGCGCCAGCTCTACATCCTGCCGTTCTTCGCGCCGCTCGCGCTGGTTGCCGCGCAGGCGATCGAGCGCCTGCCGCGCGGGCTGCATCTCGCATGGGATTACCTGAGCCGCCTGCTGTTCGGCACCGTCGTCGCGCTCGCGTGGGGGATCTGGGCGGTGATGGCCGATCCAGGCGCATCGCGTGCCCACCTCGCGCCGCTCGGCCGATGGCTGCCGCTCGACTGGACGATGCCGATCGTGCCCGGGCTCGTGATCGGCGCGCTCGTGCTGACGGTCGGCTGGCTGTGGCTGCTGCCGAAGCTGCGCACGACCGGCCTGTGGCGCGGCGCGCTGTCGTGGGGCGCGGGCGCGCTGGTCGCGTGGGGGCTCGTGTATACGCTGTTGCTGCCGTGGCTCGACGTCGCGAAGAGTTACCGGTCGGTGTTCGACGACCTGAATGCGCATCTCGCGCTCGAATGGAGCGACGGCGACTGCATGGCGAGCCTGCACGGGCTCGGTGAATCGGAAGCGCCGATGCTGTACTACTTCTCCGGTATCCAGCACACGCCGATCGACGACGCGAAGACGACACGCTGCACGTGGATGATCGTCCAGGGCGTGCGGGCGGTCGATCCGGCGCCCGGCAGCGAATGGAAACTGTTCTGGACCGGCGCTCGCCCGGGCGACGACGTGGAACTGCTGCGCGTCTACGTGCGCACCCCCGAAGAACACGAAACGCACTGATGCAAGGCGCGCCGCGAAACGGCGCCGTCGTCATTTCCGGAAGGCCAGGCAAGCGGCGCTCGAGCGCGCCTTCACGCGCGCGGCCCCACCGCCCCGCACGTCAGAACGATGAGCCCGGCTCGCGCAGGAATGCCGTCTCCGCATCGGTCGACGTACGGCCGAGAATCGCGTTCCGGTGCGGAAAACGGCCGAAGCGCTCGACCACGGCCGCATGACGCAACGCGAAGTCGTGATAGCTCTCGCACCCGGCCTCGCCGCGAATGCCCGCGCACAGGCGCACGGCCTCGCGCTGGCTCTCGTCCGACTCGTCATGCTCGAACGGCAGGTACGCAAACGCGCGGTGATGGCCGCTCGGCAATTGCGCGTCCCATCCGGCCGCGACGACGCGCCGCGCGAGCGCCAGCGCCTTCGGATCGGCGGCGAACGCACGCGGCGTGCCGCGATGAATGTTGCGCGAGAACTGGTCGAGCACCACGATCAGCGCGAGCGCGCCGAGCGGCGTGTCGGCCCAGCGATCGTGGGCGCCGTCGCACGCGGCGTCGAGCAACGCGCCGTAGCGCGTCCGCAGCACGTCGTCGAACGCCGCACCGCCGTTGAACCACACCTTGCGCGCGTGGCCGAACTCGACCGAACCCGGCTCGCCGAACCAGAAATCGAGAATCTCGCGCGCTTGCGGATCGAGCGCCGCGGCACTGTCCGTCAGGTTGTCGACCGTCATGCAAACTCCAGTACGAGGCGCCGTGTCCGCGCGCTCTTCTTTTCAAGTTTGGCGACCCGCAGGTCGCCGATTTCCGACGTATTGCGCACATGCGTGCCGCCGCACGGCTGCAGATCGACGCCTTCGATGCGCAGCAGCCGCACGCGGCCCAGCCCCATTGGCGGCTTCACGCTCATCGTGCGCACGAGGTCGGGCCGCTCGGCCATCTCGGCGTCGGTGATCCATTCGGTCGTGACCGCATGCGCGCCGTGGATCAGCGCCGCGAGACGGCGCTCGACGTCGACGCGATCGATCGCGTCCGACGTCGCGAAATCGAGCCGTACGTAGTCGGCTGTCACGCTGCAGCCGTCGACCGGATACGGCAGCACCGCGCACATCAGGTGCGCGGCCGTATGCAGCCGCATGTGCCGGTAGCGGCGCGGCCAGTCGATGTCCGCGATCACGCGCGCTCCGGGTGCGAGCGCCGCGACGCGCGCTTCCTGGCCCGTCGCGGGCACGTGCACGGCGTCGTCGGGCGTTGCGCCGTCGAACTTCGCCTTGCGCGTGTCGGCGATCGTGATCGCGCTGCCGTCAGGCAGCGTCAGCGTGCCGCTGTCGCCGGCCTGCCCGCCGCCAAGCGGATAGAACACGGTGCGGTCGAGCCGGATGCCGTCATCGCCAATGGCCGCGACGACGGCATCGCATTGCGTCAGATAGGCATCTTCGCGAAACAGTGCGTGGGTCGTCATCGGGCGAGCCTCGTATCGTTGGGGAAGCGGACAGTGTCGCGCCGCGCCGGCCAGGCGCCCAGACGCAGATCGTCCGGCGTACGGACAGCGGCGTACCGGTCGATCAACCGGGCCGGTTGCGCATCCAGTCGGCCGTGTCGTAGAACGAATGCATGAGCCGTTCACGCAGCGGCTCGGCCAACCCGATGTCCTCCATCGCCCACGCCATGCAGCGCAGCCACTGATCGCGCTCGACCGACGCGATCGGGAACGGCAGGTGCCGCGCGCGCAGCCGCGGGTGGCCGAACCGGCTGATGTAGTGATCCGGGCCGCCGAGCCAGCCGCACAGGAACCAGAACAACTTGTCGCGCGAGCCGTCGAGCGACGCCGGATGCAGTGCGCGAATCTCCGCGAACTCGGGCTCGAGGTCCATCAGGTCGTAAAAGCGATCCACCATTTCACGCACGCGGGCTTCGCCGCCCACGAGCTCGAACGCCGTCGGTTGCGACGGCGCCTCATCATTCACATCGGTCATACGAATAATCGGAAACGGGATAGTCGGGGCCGCCGGCGACGCTCAGGCGTCGCGCAGCGACTGCAGCGCCGGGCGCCGCAACACATTATGCAGGCTCAGCCAGCCGGCCGCACCGGCACACGCGACGCCGGCCGCGATGCCGGCCGGCACGAGCCACGGATCGACGGCGAGCTGGAAGTCGAACACGCGCGACGCGAGCACCCAGCCGACCGCGATCGCACCGGCCGACGCCAGCGCGCCGGCCAGCGCGCCGACGACGATGAATTCCGCGCGCTGCACCGCATTGATTTGCGCGCGCGACGCGCCGAGCGCGCGCAGCAGCGCGGCCTCGCGCACGCGCTCGTCGCGCGAGCCGGCGAGCGCCGTGTACAGCACCAGCACGCCCGCCGCGAGCGTGAACGCAAACAGGAACTGCACCGCGCCGACCACCTGCAGCATCATCCGCTGCAACTGGGCGAGGATCGGTGCAACGTCGATCGCGGTCAGGTTCGGGTAGCGCGCGATCAGCGGATCGAGCAGCGCCGCCTGCTCGGCCGGCAGGTGGAAACTCGTCAGGTAGACGGCCGGGAAATCCTTCAGCACGGGCGGCGGCATCAGCACGAAAAAGTTGACGCGGAACGAGCCCCAGTCGAGCTTGCGCACGCTGGTGATCGGCGCATCGACCGTCAGCCCCGTCACGTCGAAGCGCAGCGTGTCGCCCGGCTTCACGTTCAGTGTCTTCGCGAGCCCGGCCTCGATCGAGATCTGCGGGCTGGCCGAGCGGCCGAACCAGTCGCCTTCGACGATCCGGTTGTCGGACGGCAGCTCGGTCGTATACGACAGGTTGAACTCGCGGTCGACGAGCCGGCGCGCCTCGTCCGACGGGTACGCGTCCGGGTTCACCGGCTTGCCGTTGATCGCGACGAGCCGGCCGCGCACCATCGGCGCGGGTACCGCGTCGCGTACGCCGTGCGCGGCGAGCCATGCCGCGACGTCGTCGCGCTGGTCGGGCTGGATGTCGATCAGGAACTGGTTCGGCGCATCGGGCGGCGTCGACTGCCGCCAGCCGGCGACGAGGTCGTTGCGCGTGATCGCGATCAGCAGCAGGCACATCAGGCCCAGCGCGAGCGCGGTGATCTGCAGTGCGCTGGCCGTGCCGCGCCGGTGCAGCGACGCGAGCGCATAGCGCCAACCGACGCCTGCGGCCACGCGCGCATCGCGCACCGCGCGCGCCCCCGCGTACAGCGCGAGCCGTGCGATCAGCGAGAAACCGACCAGGGCGCCCGCGAAGCCGCCCGCGACGATCAGCCCGAGCTTCAGATTGCCCGCCGCGACGATCAACAGCCCCGCGAACAGCACGACGCCGAGCGCGTACAAGGCCCAGGCCGTGCGCGACGCGTCGCCCCAGTCGCGCCGCAGCACGCGCACCGGCGGCACGCGGGTGAGTGGCGCAAGCGGCGGCAGCGCGAAGCCGAGCAGCAGCACGAGCGCGGCGCCGATCCCGACGAGCGCGGGCCAAGGCGTGGGCGGCGGCAGCACGACGTCGATCAGGCTGCCGAGCGCCGCGAGAAGCGCCCAGTGGCCGCCGTAGCCGAGCACCGCGCCGGCGACGCCCGAGACGATGCCGATGCCGGCGAATTCGAGCGCGAACAGCGCGCCGAGCGTGCGACGGCTCACGCCGAGGCAGCGCATCGTCGCGCAGCCGTCCAGATGGCGCCGCATGTAGCGCTGCGCGGCCATCGCGATCGCGACCGCCGCGAGCAGCGCGGTCAGGAGCGCGACGAGCGTCAGGAAATGGCGCGCGCGATCGAGCGTCTGGCGCACCTGCGGCTGGCCTTCCTGCAACGATTCGAGACCGACGCCGCGCAGCTTGCCGCCGTCGACGCGCCCGTGCGCGTAGGCCTCGAAGCGCGCGACGGCCGGTGTGTCGCCGGCCACGAGCAGCCGGTACGTGACGCGGCTGCCGTAACCGGTGAGCCCCGTCGCGGGGAGCTCGTCCGCGCGCATCATCAGCCGCGGCGAGAAATTGACGAACGAGAAACCGCGATCGAGCTCGCGGGAGATCGCCGCGGCGACCGTGAACGTGCGCAGCCCGACGCGCACGGTGTCCCCCGCCTTCAGATGCAATGCGTCGAGCAGCGCGGGATCGGCCCACACGGTACCGGGCGCGGGGATCGCGGCCGCCTTGTGCGCGGCGCTCGCGCCGGCCGGCACGATCTCGACTGCGCCGCGCAGCGGATACCCGGGCGAAACGGCCTTCACGGCCGCGAGGCGCGCGGGCGCCGCGTCGCTCGCCTGCCCGCCGGCGGCCGATGCGATCATGCTCGGGAAGATCGCGGTCGTCGCGGTACGCAGCCCGAGTGCGCGCGCCTCGCGGTCGAACGACGAATCGACGGGATGGTCGGCACGCACGACGAAATCGGCGCCGAGCATCTGGCGCGCGTCGCGCTCGAGCCCCTGGCGCAGCCGGTCGGCGAGGAAGCCGACGCTCGTCAGCGCGGCGACCGCGAGCACCAGCGCCAGCACGAGCAGCGTCAGTTCGCCGGCGCGCCAGTCGCGCGCGGTCATCCGCGCGGCCTGGTGGATCAGGTCGTGCCAGCCGAAGCGGCCGGCATGGCCGGGCCGCCCGGCCGGCGACGGGTCAGTGTGCTGTCGCTCGACGGGGAACGGCGCCTTCAATCGCGCTTGCCCCCGATCGAGTTGAGCCGCGACACCATGTGGTTCGCCATCCCGCGAAAGCCGCCCGACACGCCGCGCCACAGGCGCGGCAGCGCCCAGGCTGACGCCGCGATGAACGCCGCGAGCAGGACGAGGAACGCGAGCGGAACGAAGAACGCGAGTGCGAGGCCGCCGAACACGAGGCCGTCCTCGGTGGACGACGCGACCCAGTTCGAGATCGGCTCGGGAGACAGGTTGATCAGCGCGCGCGTGCCGGCCTTCGCGACGTGGGCGGCACCGGCGAGCGAACCGCCGGCCAGCCCGGCGACCGCGAGCACGGTCGGGTCGGCATGGCCGAGCGCACCGGCGGCCAGCACCGCGCCGGCCGGAATGCGGATGAAGGTGTGCACCGCGTCCCACAGCGAGTCGAACGCGGGAATCTTGTCGGCAAGGAATTCGGTGACGGCGAGCACGGCGGCGGCGCCGATGACCCACGGCGACGTCAGGACCGCGAGCGTGTCCGGCAGATGGAGCCAGCCGACCCGCGCGAGCACGCCGGCGATCAGCACCGTCAGGTAAAGCCGCAGTCCGCTCGCCCATGCGAGCCCCGCGCCGAGCGAAATGGCTTCGATCATGGCCCTCTCCTTGCACCTTTCCGTGCGCTTTGCCGATTGATCGGATCGAGCCGGTACGACCGGCCGCGCGGCGCGTGGCGACCGGCGCCGCTGCCGAGCGCGGCGCGGCGACATTCAGGCCCGAATGCGTTCCATTATAGACAGGCTGGCACGAGGGCCGGCGCAATTCCGCAGTGCGTCACGGCCGGGCACCGGCGCCGGCCGGCGCCCGGCGCGGCGGCGTCAGGCGGCCGACGACAGCTTGAGGCCGACCAGTCCGAGCACGATCAGCGACGCGCTCGCGACGCGGGCGGCGGTGAGCGCCTCGCCCATCATCACGATCCCGAACACGAACGCGCCGACCGCGCCGATGCCCGTCCACACCGCATACGCGGTGCCGAGCGGCAACTGGCGCATCGCGACCGCGAGCAGCCCGAAGCTGGCGAGCGCCGTCACGATCGTAAACACCGACGGTCCGAGCTTCGTGAAACCCTCGGACGATTTCATGCCGGCGGCCCAGGCCACTTCCAGCAAACCGGCAATCAACAACAATACCCACGCCATCTCGACGTACTCCGGATCGGATGGGGCCGTCCCCGTTGAAGCGAATGACCCGAGGTCGTCCCCAGGCGGCGCCGAGTATAACAAGGCGCTTACGGGCATGCCGGATGCCCCGGTCCGGGGGACGAACGGGGGATCGGGCCGACGCCCGGCGCAGCCACACCCGCCCTGCGGCGTCCAGCCTCAGTTCGACACGCGCTTGGCGCCGCCGCCGCCGATGCAGCGGTCGTCGCGGTACAACGCCCATTCGTCGCACACGCGGCCGTCCTTGAACACGCACGTGCCGACCTGCCCGCTCGGCAGGTTGCGGATCACGTGGCGGCCGCCGAGCTTTTCGCAATTGACCGACGCGGGATTGGCGAGCGCCTGCTGCGGCGCCGAAGGCTGCTGCCCGGGCGGCAGCGGCTGCGCGAACGCGCCGGGCGCGGCAAGCGCCAGCGCACTGATGACGACGAGACGGACGGACATGGCACGCTCCTCGGTTTCGTTCGCGGAACGGTCAGCATAGCGGGGAATCCGTGGCTGGTGTGCACGGCCGGCGCATGCGGCGGCAATGTCGCGCCGATGCAACTTCATCGGCGCGACGGCCTTGCATTCAGACCACGTCACGCGGCATGCCGCGACCGTCACGCAGCGCCGACGAGCCGGTAGCCGACACCCGTTTCGGTGACGATGTGCTCGGGTTGCGCGGGATCGCGCTCGAGCTTCTGGCGAAGATGCGCCATGTAGATGCGCAGATAGTGATGGCTCTCGACGTGCGACGGCCCCCACACGTCGCGCAACAGTTGACGGTGCGTGAGCACGCGCCCCGCATGCCGCACGAGCGTCGCGAGCAGCCGGTATTCGAGCGGCGTCAGGTGCACGATCTCGCCGTCGCGCCACACCTGGCGCAGCGCGAGATCGACGGTCACGTCGCCGAAGCCCACCTTCGGCGATTCGTTCGCGCCGCCCTGGTTGCGTCGGCGCAGTTGCGCACGGATCCGCGCGCGCAGCTCGGACACGCCGAACGGCTTGGTGAGGTAGTCGTCGGCGCCCGCGTCGAGCGCGGCGACCTTCTCCTCTTCCTGCGTGCGCGCGGACAGCACGATCACCGGCACCTCGGACCAGCCGCGCAACTCGCGGATCACGTCGAGGCCGTCGGTGTCGGGCAGGCCGAGATCGACGATCACGAGATCGGGCTTGCGGGTCGCCGCGTCGATCAGCCCCTGCTTGCCCGTCTCCGCCTCGAACACGGCGATGTCCTCCTCTTCGAGCGCGGCGCGCACGAAGCGGCGGATCTGTTTCTCGTCCTCGATCAGGACGACGGTCAGGCTCGGTTCACTCATGGTCTGGCAATGGCTCGGAGGGGGACGATGCGCCGGGCACGTCGATTTCGTCGTCGGGTACGGCAGGCACGGCCGGCGGCGTGTCGACCGGCAGCGTGAACCAGAAGCGCGCGCCCGTCACGCGGCCGTCGGGCGCGGTACGGTTGAGCGCGCCGATTTTACCGCCGTGCGCCTCGACGATCGCGCGGCAGATCGCGAGGCCGAGCCCGATGCCCGGCGTCGCCGATTCCTTCTCGCCGCGCGTGAACTTGTCGAAGATCCGCGTTTCCATGCCGGCCGGCAGGCCCGGGCCGTGATCGTCGACGTGCACGCGCACGAACGGCTGGCCGTCGTCGGTCACGCGCTCGGCGCCGATCTCGATCGACGTATCGGGCGGCGTGTACTTCGCCGCGTTCTCGAACAGGTTGGCGAACAGCCGCTCCATCAGCACCGCGTCCATCTGCAGGAGCGGCAGGTCGGCCGGCAGCGACACGCGCGCGGGATGCCGCGCGAGCACGCGCTTGCATGCGGCGAGCGCGGCGCCGACGGTTTCCTCGAGCAGCGACCACTGGCGCTTGAGCTGCAGGCTGCCGGCCTGCAGCCGCGCCATGTCGAGCAGGTTCGTGACGATGCCCGTCATCCGCAGCGCCTCGTCGTGGATCGCGTCGACCAGCTCGCCCTCGCGCTGCGCGAAGCGTTCGGCCGCCGCGGCGTCGCCGTCCTGTGCGGCCGCACGCCCGTTCGCGAGCATCGACGAAAAACCGACGATCGTCGTGAGCGGCGTGCGCAGGTCGTGCGAGATCGCCGACAGCAGCGAGTTGCGCAGCCGCTCGGACTCCATGTTGACGAGCGCGTCGCGCGCGATCTCGACGTAGTGCACGCGCTCGAGCGCGAGCGCGATCTGCGCGGCGAACGCATCGAGCATCCGCAGCTGCTCGGGCACCTCGAGCTCCCGCGGGTCGCGCGACGCGACCGCGAGCACGCCGCGCGTGCGCATCGGCGCCTTCAGCGGCAGGTACAGCGCGGCGGTCGCGGGCAGCGTGTCGGTGCCGCGGCCGGCCGGCTTCTGCTGGTCGTACACCCACTGGCCGACGTCGCTGTCGAGATCCGCGCCCGTCAGCGTGACGACCGCATCGGGCTCCTCGATCTTCTGCCGCACCTGGTCCGCGCTGTCGGGCAGCAGGAACGCCACGCGCGCGCGGAACACCTCGCCCACGTGGCGGCTGCCGATCTCGACGATCTGCTCGGTCGTCAACGCCGCGCCGAGTTCGCGCGCCATCGCGTAGATCGCGCCGGTGCGGCGCTCGCGACGCTGCGCGATGCTCGCCTGGCGCGTCAGCGTCGACGTCAGGTGACTGATCACGAGCGACGTCAGCAGCATCCCGAAGAAGGTCAGCAGGTACTGCGTGTCGCTGACCGAGAACGACATGCGCGGCGGCACGAAGAAGAAATCGAACGCGGCGACCGACAGGAACGACTGCAGCACGCCCGGGCCGCGCCCGAGCCGCACGGCGGAGAATACGACGCCGAGCAGGTACAGCATCACGAGGTTCGTCAGGTCGAGCCGCTCGGACACGATGCTCGCGACGCCGGTGATCGCCGCGCAGATCGCGGCCGCGTACAGGTAGTGACGCGGCGGCGAACGCCGCATGCCGAATTGCGCGAACGCGTCGCGCCAGTCGCGTGCGCGCGCGTCGAGCGGCGTCGCGCGCACTTCGTCGCTCGCCGACGCACGGATCAGCATCAGGTCGACGTCACCCGCGCGTTCGGCGAGCTTTTCGCCGAACGGCCGCGCGAAGCGGCGCGCGAGCCCGACCTTCGGCGAGCCGCCCGCGACGAGCTTCGACACGTTGCGCACCTTCGCGTAGCCGATCAGCGCGGCGACCGCGTCGTCGCCGGCGAGCGTGGCCGTCTCCGCGCCGAGCTCGGCCGCGAGCTTCAGCGCGTCGAGCGTGCGCTGCCGCCGCGCGTCGGGCAGCCGCTGCAGGCGCGGTGTCTCCACATAGACGGCGATCCAGTCGGCCTTCAGGCTCGCGGCGAGCCGCGCGGCCGCCCGCACGAGCGTCGGCGCCTCGGGGCCGGGCCCGACGCACACGAGCAACCGCTCGCGCGCCTGCCAGATACGCTGAATCGAACGGTCGGCGCGGTATTCGCGCATCTGCGCGTCGACGCGGTCGGCCGTGCGCCGCAGCGCCAGTTCGCGCAGCGCGATCAGGTTGCCCTTGCGGAAGAAGTTGCGCACCGCGCGCTCGGCCTGCTGCGCGAGATAGACCTTGCCGTCGCGCATCCGCGCGAGCAGTTCCTCGGCCGGCAGGTCGACCAGCGTGACCTCGTCGGCCGCGTCGAACACGCGGTCGGGCACGGTCTCCCACACGCGGATGCCGGTGATCGCGCCGACCACGTCGTTCAGGCTTTCGAGATGCTGGACGTTGACGGTGGTGTACACGTCGATGCCGGCGTCGAGCAGTTCGTAGACGTCCTGCCAGCGCTTCAGGTGACGTGCGCCCTGCACGTTCGAATGCGCAAGCTCGTCGACGAGGATCAGTTGCGGCGCACGCGCGAGCGCGCCGTCGAGATCGAATTCGGCGAGCGTGCGGCCGCGATAGTCGATGCGCGCGAGCGGCAGCACGTCGAGGCCGTCGAGCAGCGCGGCGGTTTCGCTGCGGCCGTGGGTCTCGACAATGCCGACGACGACGTCGACGCCATCCTGCTTGCGCTGGCGCGCGGCCTGCAGCATCGCGTAGGTCTTGCCGACGCCGGCGGACGCGCCGAAGAAGATCTTGAGCTGGCCGCGCCGCTGCTTTTCTTCGTCGCGCTGCAGCTTGTCGAGGAGTTGGTCGGGATCGGGGCGGTTCATGCGTCGGGAAGGCGAAGCGCGGGATGGCGAACGAGTACCGTCATTGTTGTTCCAAATCGCCGCAAAAGGCAAAGACGGCGCATGCGCCGTCGGAAAGGCGCGTCCGGCGCGGATCGGGCCGCGCCGGACGCCGGTTGTCGCACACGCTCAGTGCGCGGCCTGCGCCGCGTCGAGCGCGAGGTTCAGCTTCAGCACGTTCACGCGCGGCTCGCCGAGCACGCCGAACTGGCGGCCGGCCGTGTTCGCGGCGACGAGCTGCGCGACCGCATCGGCCGTCAGGTTGCGCGCCTTCGCGACGCGCTCGATCTGGTACGCGGCGGCGGCCGGCGTGATCTCCGGATCGAGGCCGCTCGCCGACGCCGTCACGAGGTCGACGGGCACGGGCTTCGACATGTCGGTGCCCGCGTCGCGCAGCGCGGCGATGCGCGCCTTCACCTGGTCGGCGAGCGACGGGTTCAGCGGGCCGAGGTTCGAGCCGCCGGAGCCCGTCGCGTTGTACGGCATCGGCGACGTGGCCGACAGCCGGCCCCAGAAATACTTCGGAGCATCGAACGGCTGGCCGATCAGCGCGGAGCCGACCGCCTTGCCGTCCTTCTCGATCAGGCTGCCGTTCGCCTGCGACGGGAACACGGCCTGGCCGAACACGGTCATCACGGCCGGGTAGGCGAGCCCCGTCACGACGGTCAGTACGACGAAGATCACGACGAGCGGGCGAATCAACGATTTCATGATGGTTGTTCCTTCAGGTACGGCGCATCAGGCCCAGCCGAGCGCGGCGAGCGTCATGTCGATCAGCTTGATGAACGGGAACGGCAGCAGCACGCCGCCGAGGCCGTACACCAGCAGGTTGCGGCGCAGCAACGACGCGGCGCCGAGCGGCCGGTAGGTGACGCCCTTCAGCGCGAGCGGGATCAGCGCGACGATGATCAGCGCGTTGAAGATCACCGCCGACAGGATCGCCGACGCCGGCGACGTCAAATGCATGATGTCGAGCACGCGCAGCTGCGGGTACGTCGTCACGAACGCGGCCGGGATGATCGCGAAGTACTTCGCGATGTCGTTCGCGATCGAGAACGTCGTCAGCGAGCCGCGCGTCATCAGCATCTGCTTGCCGATCTCGACGATCTCGATCAGCTTCGTCGGGTTCGAGTCGAGGTCGACCATGTTGCCGGCTTCCTTCGCCGCCTGCGTGCCGGTATTCATCGCCACCGCCACGTCGGCCTGCGCGAGCGCCGGCGCGTCGTTGGTGCCGTCGCCCGTCATCGCGACGAGGCGCCCCGCCGCCTGGTGTTCGCGGATCGTCGCGAGCTTGGTTTCCGGCGTCGCTTCCGCGAGGAAATCGTCGACGCCCGCTTCCGCCGCGATCGCCGCGGCGGTGAGCCGGTTGTCGCCCGTCACCATCACGGTCTTGATGCCCATCTTGCGCAGTTCCGCGAAGCGCTCCTTGATGCCGCCCTTCACGATGTCCTTCAGCTCGATCACGCCGAGCACGCGCGCCGCGCCGTCATGCAGGTCGGCCACGACGAGCGGCGTGCTGCCGCGGCGCGCGACGTCGTCGACCGCACGGCGCACTTCGTCCGGAAAGCGGCTGCCGTGCGTCTCGACGTAGCGGCGGATCGCATCGGCCGCGCCCTTGCGGATTTCACGGCCGGGCAGATCGACGCCGCTCATCCGCGTCTGCGCGGAGAAGCCGAGGAACGTCGCATGCAGTTGCGCCATGTCGCGCTGGCGGATGTTGAAGCGTTCCTTCGCGAGCACGACGATGCTGCGGCCCTCCGGCGTTTCGTCGGCGAGCGACGACAGCTGCGCGGCGTCGGCCAGCGCTTCCTCGGTCACGCCCGGCGCGGGCACGAACATCGACGCCTGGCGGTTGCCGAGCGTGATCGTGCCGGTCTTGTCGAGCAGCAGCACGTCGACGTCGCCGGCCGCTTCCACCGCGCGGCCCGACGTCGCGATCACGTTCGCCTGCATCATCCGGCTCATCCCGGCCACGCCGATCGCGGACAGCAGCCCGCCGATCGTCGTCGGGATCAGGCACACGAGCAGCGCGACGAGCACGGTGATCGTCACCACGTGGCCGGCCTTCATCGCGTCGACCGCGAACATCGAGAACGGCAGCAGCGTCGCCGTCGCGAGCAACATCACGATCGTCAGCGCGACGAGCAGGATCGTCAGCGCGACCTCGTTCGGCGTCTTCTTGCGCTTCGCGCCTTCGACCATCGCGATCATCCGGTCGAGGAACGCCTCGCCCGGGTTCGCCGTGACCTTCACGACGATCCAGTCGGACAGCACGCGCGTGCCGCCCGTCACCGACGAGAAGTCGCCGCCGGATTCGCGGATCACCGGCGCGGATTCGCCGGTGATCGCCGATTCGTCGACCGATGCGACGCCCTCGACGACTTCGCCGTCGGCCGGGATCACGTCGCCGGCCTCGACCAGCACGACATCGCCCTTGCGCAGGTCGGACGCGGTCGTGATGCGGATCGGCGACTTCGGATGCGGCTCGTTGAGCTTCTTCGCCATCACATCCTTCTTCGCGCTGCGCAGCGATGCGGCCTGCGCCTTCGAGCGCCCTTCGGCGAGCGCTTCGGCGAAGTTCGCGAACAGCACCGTGAACCACAGCCACAGCGCGATCGCGAGGATGAAGCCCGCCGGCGCCTCGGCCTGGCCGACGAGCGCCGCGATCCACAGGATCGTGGTCAGGATGCTGCCGACGTACACGCAGAACATCACCGGGTTGCGGAACTGCGTGCGCGGCGTGAGTTTCTTGAACGAATCCACGATCGCCGGACGCAGCAGCGCCGGATCGAACATGGACCGTGTTGCGGAATGTTGAGTCATTGCGATCTCTTCAATCTCTTCAGTCTTTGCAAGGTGTCGCCATGCGGGCGCGCATCACGCGCCCAGCCACATCATCAGATGCTCGACGCCCGGGCCGAGCGCGAGCGCCGGCACGTAGGTCAGCGCGCCCACCAGCATCACGGTGCCGAGCAGCAGCACGACGAACAGCGGGCCGTGCGTCGGCAGCGTGCCGCTCGTCACGGCGATGCGCTTCTTCGCGGCAAGCGAGCCGGCGATCGCCAGCACCGGCACGATCGTGCCGAAGCGGCCGAACCACATCGCGATCGCGGTCATCCAGTTGTAGAACGGCGTGCCGACCGTCAGGCCCGCGAACGCGCTGCCGTTGTTGTTCGCGGCCGAGCTGAACGCGTACAGGATTTCCGAGAAGCCGTGCGGCCCCGGGTTCGCGATGCCGGCACGGCCCGCATCGGCGAGCACCGCGATCGACGTGCCGACCAGCACGAGCAGCGGCGTGAGCAGCACGACGATCGACACCATCTTCATCTCGTACGACTCGATCTTCTTGCCGACGTATTCCGGCGTGCGGCCGATCATCAGGCCCGCGACGAACACCGCGAGCAGCGCGAACACGAGCATCCCGTAGAGGCCGGAGCCGACGCCGCCGTAGATCACCTCGCCGAGCTGCATCAGCAACATCGGCACGAGACCGCCGAGCGGCGTCAGCGAATCGTGCATCGTGTCGACCGCGCCGCACGACGCGGCCGTCGTCGCGACCGTGAAGATGCCGGTCTGCGCGATGCCGAAGCGCGTTTCCTTGCCTTCCATGTTGCCGCCCGGTTGCAGCGCGCTCGTCGACTGGTCGACGTGCAGCGCGGCGAGCGTCGGGTTGCCGGCCTGCTCGGCGCTCACCTCGACGCCGATCGCGATCGCGAACGCGACCGTCATCGCCGCGAGCACCGCGATGCCCTGCCGGCGGTCGCCGATCATCCGGCCGAACACGAGGGCCAGCGCGGCCGGGATGATCAGGATCGAGAAGATCTGCAGGAAGTTCGCGAACGGCGTCGGGTTCTCGTACGGGTGCGCGGAGTTCGCGTTGAAGAAGCCGCCGCCGTTGGTGCCGAGCATCTTGATCGCTTCCTGCGACGCGACCGGGCCCATCGCGAGCGTCTGCTTCACGAGCGGCGTGGGCACCGTCACCGGGTTGCCCTTGTCGTCCTTGACCGGATTGCCCTGCGCGTCGAGCTTCGGCGCCGCGTAGGTGCTCGCCTGCAGCACCGGCACGTCCTGGTACGCCTTCATGTTCTGGATCACGCCCTGGCTCATCAGCAGCGCGGCGACGAGCGCGGCCATCGGCACGAGCACGTACAGCGTCACGCGCGTGAGGTCGACCCAGAAGTTGCCGATCGTCTGCGCGGTATGACGCGCGAAGCCGCGGATCAGTGCGATCACGACCACGATGCCCGTTGCCGCCGACAGGAAGTTCTGCACGGTCAGGCCGAGCATCTGCGTCAGGTAGCTGACGGTCTGCTCGGGCGTGTAGTCCTGCCAGTTGGTGTTGGTGACGAAGCTGACGGCCGTGTTGAACGCACCGTCGGCCGTCATCGCGCCGAACTGCTGCGGATTGCCGGGCAGGAAGCCCTGCAGGCGCAGCAGGCCGTACAGGAACAGCGCGCCGAGCGCGTTGAACGCGATCGTGGCGATCGCATACTGCTTCCAGTTCATTTCGGTGCCGGCGTCGACGCCGGCGATGCGGTACAGCGCGCGCTCGAGCGGCCCGAACACGCGCACGACACGCGAACTGCCGTCCATCACGCCCGTGAGGTAGCGCGCGACCGGCACGGCCGCCGCGAGCAGCACGACGATGAACAGCAGTATCTGCAACAGGTTGTTCGCGTTCATTCGATGTCCTCCGCGCGCAGCAGCGCAAAGACGAGATACGCGAACAGCAGGGCCGTCGAGGCACCCGCGAGCCAAAGCATCCAGGTCATGCGCGCCCCCCGCGACCGTATTGCACGAGCTTCTCGCAACCGGCAAGCAAACCGAGGATCAGCGCGGTGAACAACACCAGTGCGCCGATGAAAACCCCATCCATTTTTGTGTTCTCCGTCGTCGAAATCGGACGACTAGAACCTTATGGGAACGCGCGTAAAGGTCGGGTCAAAGCTGATCGGGCCGGTATAAAAAGCCCGTAAACGCGTGCGGCGGAAACCGGCGGGCGGGACGAAGACGGAGCGGGCGGCGGCCAGCGCCGCCCGTCGGGGTGCGTGCCGGCGTGGCGCCGGCACGAAGGGATGGGTCAGGGAACGAGGATCGTCGAGCCGGTCGTCTTGCGCGACTCGAGGTCGGCATGCGCGCGGCCGACTTCCGCGAGCGGATAGCGCTGGTTGATGCTCGTCTTCACCTTGCCCGACAGGATCACGTCGAACAGCTCGGCCGCCGCGGATTCGAGATCCGCACGCTTCGCGATGTACGAGAACAGCGTCGGCCGCGTGAAGAACAGCGAACCGCGCGACGAGAACTCCTTCGAGTCGATCGCCGGCAGCGGGCCCGATGCATTGCCGAAGCTGACGAAAAACCCGAGCGGCGCGAGGCAGTCGAGCGAACCGATGTAGGTGTCCTTGCCGATCGAGTCATAGACGACCGGCACACCCGCGCCGTTCGTGATTTCCTTCACGCGCTGCGTGAAGTTCTCGCGCGTATAGACGATCGGATGATCGCAGCCGTGCGCCTTCGCGAGCGCGGCCTTCTCGTCGGAGCCGACCGTCCCGATCACGGTCGCGCCGAGCGCCTTCGCCCATTGGCACACGAGCAGGCCGACACCGCCGGCCGCCGCGTGGATCAGGATCGTGTCACCGGCCTTGACCGGGTACGTGCGGCGCAGCAGGTAATGTGCGGTCAGCCCCTGCAGCATCACCGATGCCGCGTCGTCGTAGCTGATCCCGTCGGGCAGTTTCACGAGCCGCTCGGCCGGCATCACGCGTTCCTGCGCATACGCGCCCGGCGGCTGCCCGACGTAGGCGACGCGATCGCCCGCCTTGAGCGCGGTCACGCCGTCGCCGACGGCCGTCACCTCGCCCGCCGCCTCCATCCCGAGGCCGCCGGGCAGCGGCTGCGGATAGAGGCCGGTGCGGAAATACACGTCGATATAGTTGAGCCCGACCGCATGCTGCCGGATACGGACTTCGCCCGCCTTCGGCTCGCCGACCTCGACATCGACCCACTTCATCACGTCCGGGCCGCCCGGCTGGTCGTATCGGATTGCTTTCGGCATCGTTTCGCTCCTCGTTTCTGAATCGGTCAGGGGATGTTCGGGTCGCCGACGCGGGCCGGTGCCGATCGGTACGGGACCGGCGGCGGTGCGCGTCGCGACGCCCGATTCTCGCGCGTCACGGCCGGGCGTGCATGGCCCTGCCGTCAGCAAGGGCAATCAGGCCGGCGGCCGACTAGCAAACGTCCTGCATGTTGCGCGCCAGATCGTCGAGCAGCATCCGCGCGGTCGCCACGTTCGTCGCGACCGGCACGTCGTGCACGTCGCACGCGCGCACCAGCGCGGTGATGTCCGGATCGTGCGGCTGCGCGGTCATCGGGTCGCGCAGGAACACGACGATGTCGACGCGGCCTTCGGCCAGTTCCGCCCCGATCTGCAGGTCGCCGCCGAGCGGCCCCGACAGCTTGCGCTCGACCTCGAGCCCGTGCGCGGCGGCGATGCGGCCGCCCGTCGTGCCCGTTCCGACCAGCCTGCATTGCGCGAGCGTCTCGCGGTACTGGCCCGCGAGCGCGACGATCTCGTCCTTCTTCGCGTCGTGCGCGATCAATGCGATGCGGGGTTTGCTCATCTCCATTTCCTTCGTGGTTCGATTGTTGTCGTATGTCTGAATGGCGGTGCGCGGGTCAGAACGTGCCCGGATACGCGCCGCCGTCGAGCAGCCAGTTCTGGCCGGTGATGTAGCCGGCATGCACGCTGCAGAGGAACGCGCACGCCGCGCCGAATTCGGTACGCGTGCCGAGGCGCCCGGCCGGGATTTCCTTCGCGCGCCGCGCGCGCATCTCGTCGACCGTCACGCCCTGCGCCTTCGCCGACGCCGCGAGCGTCGTCGCGATCCGGTCGGTGTCGAACAGCCCGGGCAGCAGATTATTGATCGTCACGCCCTGCCCGGCGACCTTGCGCGACAGCCCCGCGACGAAGCCGGTCAGCCCCGAGCGCGCGCCGTTCGACAGCGCGAGCACGTCGATCGGCGCCTTCACGGCCGAACTCGTGATGTTGACGATCCGGCCGAAACCGCGCCCGATCATCCCGTCGACGGTCGCGCGGATCAGCTCGATCGGCGTCAGCATGTTCGACTCCAGCGCGCGGATCCAGTCGTCGTGCGAGAAATCGCGGAAGTCGCCGGGCGGCGGACCGCCGGCATTCGTCACGAGAATGTCCGGCTGCGGGCAGGCGGCGAGCGCGGCCACGCGGCCGTCGGGCGTCGTGATGTCGCAGGCGACGGCGGTGATCGACACGTTCGACGCGGCGCGGATCTGCTCCGCGGTTTCCTCCAGCGTGTCGCGCGTGCGCGCGACGATCACGAGATTCACGCCCTCGGCGGCCAGCGCTTCCGCGCAGCCGCGTCCGAGCCCCTTGCTCGCCGCGCACACGAGCGCGGTCTTTCCTGCGATGCCGAGATCCATCGTCGATTCCCTTATGGCGACGCGCGCCGGCGCGGCCCGGCCGCATCGCCGGACGGGCGAACGGGCGCGAACGGCCGAACACGGCGCGCGGATTGTCCTGAGACGTCGATAATATCCGGATCACGCGGCGCGCCTTGGTAAAATTGCGGCCATAAGCGGCGGCCGGCATGGCGCCATCGCCGCCCCGATCCCCTTTTGCCGCCAAGGCACCCCGTCATGAAACAGGACAGCCGTTTCCCGAATCTCTTCATCACCGATCACCCGCTGATCCAGCACAAGCTGACCCACATGCGCGACAAGGACACGTCGACGCGCACGTTCCGCGAACTGCTGCGCGAGATCACGCTGCTGATGGGCTACGAGATCACCCGTAACCTGCCGATCACGACCAAGCGGGTCGAAACCCCGCTCGTGGCGGTCGACGCGCCGGTGATCGCGGGCAAGAAGCTTGCGATCGTGCCCGTGCTGCGCGCCGGCATCGGGATGTCGGACGGCCTGCTCGACCTGGTGCCGTCCGCGCGCGTCGGCCACATCGGCGTCTACCGCGCCGAGGATCATCGCCCGGTCGAATATCTGGTGCGCCTGCCCGATCTCGAGGATCGCATCTTCATCCTGTGCGACCCGATGGTCGCGACCGGTTATTCTGCCGTGCACGCAGTCGACGTGCTCAAGCGCCGTAACGTGCCGGCCGCGAACATCATGTTCGTCGCGCTGGTCGCCGCGCCCGAGGGCGTGCAGGTGTTCCAGGACGCGCACCCGGACGTGAAGCTGTTCGTCGCGTCGCTCGACTCGCACCTGAACGAGCACGCGTACATCGTGCCGGGCTTGGGCGACGCGGGCGACCGCCTGTTCGGCACCAAGAACTGACGCACGCCGCCACCGGGTCGCACGGCCCGGCACGCCGAGCGGCCCGCCCGGCCGTTCGGCCATGCACGGCGGCCCCGAAGCGACGGTCGCCGCGTGATAAAATCACGTTCCACTCGACACGCGCGGCCCCGCGGCATCACGCCCGCCCAGACGGCCGCCGATTCAACGACACATTGGCACAATCGCCCGCGCAGCGCGCCCGGGCACGGAGAAAGGTATGGCTGGTCATTCGAAATGGGCCAACATCAAGCATAAGAAGGCAGCGGCCGACGCGAAGCGCGGCAAGATCTGGACCCGCCTGATCAAGGAAATCCAGGTCGCGGCCCGGCTCGGCGGCGGCGACGCCAGCTCGAACCCGCGTCTGCGTCTCGCGGTCGACAAGGCAGCCGACGCGAACATGCCGAAGGACAACGTCAAGCGCGCGATCGACCGCGGCGTCGGCGGCGCGGACGGCGCGAACTACGAAGAAATCCGTTACGAAGGCTACGGCATCAGCGGCGCGGCGATCATCGTCGACACGCTGACCGACAACCGCACCCGCACGGTCGCGGAAGTCCGTCATGCATTCTCGAAGTTCGGCGGCAACATGGGCACCGACGGTTCGGTCGCGTTCATGTTCGATCACGTCGGCCAGTTCCTGTTCGCGCCCGGCACGTCGGAAGACGCGCTGATGGAAGCGGCGCTCGAAGCCGGCGCGGACGACGTCAGCACGAACGACGACGGCTCGATCGAAGTGCTGTGCGACTGGCAGGCCTTCTCGGCGGTGAAGGACGCGCTCGAAGCCGCGGGCTTCAAGGCCGAACTCGCCGAAGTGACGATGAAGCCGCAGAACGAAGTCGAATTCACCGGCGACGATGCGGCGAAGATGCAGAAGCTCCTGGACGCGCTCGAGAACCTCGACGACGTGCAGGAGGTGTATACGAACGCCGTCATCGTCGAGGAATGAGATGCCGGCCGCCGTGCGCATCGTCGCGACGGCGGCCCGACCGATTTCGCGGCCGGCGCGCCTGAGCGTGCCGGCCGCCCTGTTTTCTAGTCTGCGGGGAATCCCATGAAACTACTCGTCGTCGGTTCCGGCGGCCGCGAACATGCGCTGGCGTGGAAGCTCGCGCAGTCGCCGCGTGTCCAGATGGTCTACGTCGCGCCCGGCAATGGCGGCACGGCGCAGGACGAGCGTCTGAAGAACGTCGACATCACGTCGCTCGAAGCATTGGCCGATTTCGCGGAAAGCGAAGGCGTCGCGTTCACGCTCGTCGGCCCGGAAGCGCCGCTCGCGGCCGGCATCGTCAACCTGTTCCGCGCACGCGGCCTGAAGGTGTTCGGCCCGACCCGCGAAGCCGCGCAGCTCGAAAGCTCGAAGGATTTCGCGAAGGCGTTCATGAAGCGCCACGGCATCCCGACCGCCGACTACGAAACCTTCTCCGACGTCGCCGCCGCGCACGCGTACATCGACGCGAAGGGTGCGCCGATCGTCGTGAAGGCCGACGGCCTCGCGGCCGGCAAGGGTGTCGTCGTCGCGATGTCGCTGGAAGAAGCGCATGCCGCGGTCGACATGATGCTGTCGGGCAACAAGCTCGGCGACGCCGGCGCGCGCGTCGTGATCGAGGAATTCCTCGACGGCGAGGAAGCGAGCTTCATCGTGATGGTCGACGGCAAGCATGCGCTGGCGCTGGCTTCCAGCCAGGACCACAAGCGCCTGCTCGACGAGGACCGCGGCCCGAACACGGGCGGCATGGGCGCCTACTCGCCCGCGCCGATCGTCACGCCGCAGATGCACGCACGCGTGATGCGCGAAATCATCATGCCGACGGTGCGCGGGATGGAGAAGGACGGCATCCGCTTCACGGGCTTCCTGTATGCGGGCCTGATGATCGACAAGGAAGGCAATCCGCGCACGCTCGAGTTCAACTGCCGGATGGGCGACCCCGAGACGCAGCCGATCATGGCGCGCCTGAAGAGCGATTTCTCGAAGGTCGTCGAACAGGCGATCGCGGGCACGCTCGACACGGTCGAGCTCGACTGGGACCGCCGCACCGCGCTCGGCGTCGTGCTGGCCGCGCACGGCTATCCGGACGCGCCGCGCAAGGGCGACCGCATCAACGGGATCCCGGCCGAGACCGAACAGGCCGTGACGTTCCATGCGGGCACGACGCTCGCCGAAGGCGACAAGCTCGTCACGTCGGGCGGCCGCGTGCTGTGCGTGGTCGGTCTCGCCGATTCGGTGCGTGAAGCGCAGCAGCATGCGTACGACACGATCAACCAGATCAATTTCGAAGGCATGCAGTACCGCCGCGACATCGGCTTTCGCGCGCTGAACCGCAAGAGCGCGTGACGCCCTGACCGCCGCCTTGCCGTCGCAAGCGGCGGCCTCCTCTGCCGGGGTTCGATAGAATGCCCGGCAGATGCCTTTTTTACGGCCCCCGCTTCGCGCGGAGGCACCCAGTTCAGACATGACCGATTCGACCTACGACGTGGCGCGCGTGCGCACGTACCTCCAGGGCCTGCAGACACGCATCGCCGACGCGCTCGGCGCGCTCGACGGCACGCCGCTCGCGACCGATGCGTGGCAGCGCGGGCCGGAAGAGCGCCTGCGCGGCGGCGGCTGCACGCGGATTCTCGAAGGCGGCCGCGTGTTCGAGCGCGCGGGGATCGGTTTTTCCGACGTCGCGGGCGACGCGCTGCCGCCGTCGGCGAGCGCCGCGCGCCCGCAGCTGGCCGGCCGCGGCTTCGAGGCGCTCGGCGTGTCGCTCGTCCTGCACCCGCGCAACCCGTACTGCCCGACGGTGCACATGAACGTGCGGATGCTGATCGCGACGAAGCCCGGCGAGGCGCCGATCTTCTGGTTCGGCGGCGGGATGGATCTGACACCGGTTTATCCGTTCGAGGACGACGCGCGCCATTTCCACCAGACCTGCAAGGACGCGCTCGATCCGTTCGGCGCCGAGCTCTACCCGCGTTTCAAGACGTGGTGCGACGAGTATTTCTTCCTGAAGCACCGCAACGAGACGCGCGGCGTCGGCGGGATCTTCTTCGACGACTTCTCCGAACCCGGATTCGAACGCTCGTTCGAGATGATGCAGAGCGTCGGCGACGCGTTCCTGAATGCGTATCTGCCGATCGTCGAACGCCGCGTCGCGCTGCCGTACGGCGAGCGCGAACGCGACTTCCAGGCTTACCGGCGCGGCCGCTATGTGGAATTCAACCTCGTGTTCGACCGCGGCACGCTGTTCGGCCTGCAAAGCGGCGGCCGAACCGAATCGATCCTGATGTCGATGCCGCCGGTCGCGAACTGGCGCTACAACTGGCAACCCGAGCCGGGCTCGCCCGAAGCGCGCCTGAGCGAGTTCCTCGTGCCGCGCGACTGGGTCTGAGCCCGCCGCGCCCCGCCGCCCCAAGAACAGGACACGTTTTTCTGAACACCACCGCCCGCCCCGCCCCGCAGCCGCGAACGCCGTCACGTCGCATCGGCCTGCTGGGCGGCACGTTCGATCCGATCCACGACGGCCACCTCGCGCTCGCGCGCCGGTTCGCCGACGTGCTCGGCCTGACCGAGCTCGTGCTGCTGCCCGCCGGGCAGCCTTATCAGAAGCGCGACGTGTCGGCCGCCGAGCATCGGCTCGCGATGACGCGCGCCGCTGCCGGCTCGCTGTCCCTGCCCGGCGTGACGATCACCGTCGCGACCGACGAGATCGAGCACGCGGGGCCGACCTATACGGTCGAGACGCTCGCGCGCTGGCGCGAGCGGATCGGCCCCGACGCTTCGCTGTCGCTGCTGATCGGCGCGGACCAGCTGGTGCGGCTCGACACGTGGCGCGACTGGCGCAAGCTGTTCGACTACGCGCACGTGTGCGCGTCGACGCGCCCGGGCTTCGACCTCGGCACGGCGCCGCCGGCCGTCGCGCAGGAAATCGCGCGGCGGCAGGCCGGCGCCGACGTGCTGAAAGCGACACCGGCCGGCCATCTGCTGATCGACACGACGCTGGCGTTCGATATCGCCGCAACCGACATCCGTGCGCACCTGCGCGAATGCATCGCGCGTCACGCGCAAATGCCCGATGCGTCGGCCGAGCATGTGCCGGCCGCCGTCTGGGCCTATATTCTTCAACATCGTCTCTACCATTCCTGATTCCATGGATATCCGCAAACTGCAGCGCGTGATCGTCGACGCTCTCGAAGACATCAAGGCGCAAGACATCAAGGTGTTCAACACCAGCCACCTGACCGAACTGTTCGACCGCGTGATCGTCGCGTCGGGCACGTCGAACCGCCAGACCAAGGCGCTCGCGTCGAGCGTGCGCGACAAGGTCAAGGAAGCCGGCGGCGACATCGTCAGCTCCGAGGGCGAAGACACGGGCGAATGGGTGCTGGTCGATTGCGGCGACGCCGTCGTCCACATCCTGCAACCGGCGCTGCGCCAGTACTACAACCTCGAGGAAATCTGGGGCGACAAGCCCGTGCGGATGAAGCTCGGCGGCGGCAAGGGCCCGAACGGCGTCGCGACGGCCGGCGAAAACGAGGACGACGAGGAAGAAGCGCCCGCACGCCCGGCGCGCAAGACGGCGGCCCGCCGCCGCTGACCCGCAGCGAATCGTCCCGATGAAGCTTTTCATCCTCGCGGTCGGCCACAAGATGCCCGGCTGGATCGCGTCCGGCTTCGACGAATACACGAAGCGCATGCCGCCCGAGCTGCGCATCGAGCTGCGCGAGATCAAGCCCGAACTGCGTTCGGGCGGCCGCAGCGCGGAAAGCGTGATGGCGGCCGAGCGGCAGAAGATCGAGGCCGCGTTGCCGAAGGGCGCGCGCATCGTCGCGCTCGACGAGCGCGGCCGCGACTGGACCACCATGCAGCTCGCGCAGGCGCTGCCCGGCTGGCAGCAGGACGGCCGTGACGTCGCGTTCGTGATCGGCGGCGCCGACGGGCTCGATCCGGAACTCAAGGCGCGCGCCGACCTGCTGCTGCGCATTTCGAGCATGACGCTGCCGCACGGGATGGTGCGCGTGCTGCTCGCCGAACAGCTTTACCGGGCGTGGAGCATCACGCAGAATCACCCCTACCACCGCGCATGACGCGTCGTCCTCGGGACGCGCGGCGCGCGCGCTCAACGAGATAACGACACCATGCCGTCCAGCACGCCCCCCGCCCTTTTTCCGACCCTTTACCTCGCTTCGCAAAGCCCGCGCCGCCAGGAGCTGCTGCAGCAGATCGGCGTGCGCTTCGAATTGCTGCTGCCGCGCCCCGACGAGGACGCCGAGGCGCTCGAAGCCGAACTGCCCGGCGAAGCCGCCGATGCGTACGTCCGGCGCGTGACCGTCGCGAAGGCCGAGGCCGCGCGTGCGCGCCTCGTCGCGAGCGGCAAGCCGGCCGCGCCGGTGCTGGTTGCGGACACCACCGTGACGATCGACGGCGCGATCCTCGGCAAGCCGGCCGATGCCGCCGACGCGCTCGCGATGCTGACCCGCCTCGCGGGCCGCGAACACGAGGTGCTGACCGCGGTCGCGGTGATCGGTGCCGACGGCGAACTGCTGCCGCCCGCGCTGTCGCGCTCGTCGGTGCGCTTCGCGGCCACGCCGCGCGAGGCGTTCGAACGTTACGTCGACACCCGAGAACCGTTCGGCAAGGCCGGCGCCTACGCGATCCAGGGGCGCGCGGCCGAATTCATCGAGCGAATCGAAGGCTCCCATTCGGGTATCATGGGTCTGCCCCTCTTTGAGACCGCGGCACTGCTGCGCGCCGCGCGCGTCGACTTCTGAATCCCACCATGAACGAAGAAATCCTGATCAACCTCACGCCGCAGGAAACGCGGGTCGCACTCGTCCAGCAAGGCGCGGTGCAGGAGCTTCACGTCGAGCGCACGCTGTCGCGCGGGCGAGTCGGCAACATCTACCTCGGCAAGGTCGTGCGCGTGCTGCCCGGCATGCAGTCGGCATTCATCGACATTGGCCTCGAGCGCGCGGCGTTTCTGCACGTCGCGGACATCTGGCATCCGCGCCTCGCGGGCGAGCCGCAGTCGGGCACGCCGCACCAGCCCATCGAGAAGACCGTCTTCGAAGGCCAGACGCTGATGGTCCAGGTGATCAAGGATCCGATCGGAACGAAGGGCGCGCGACTGTCGACGCAGGTCAGCATCGCGGGCCGCACGCTCGTGTACCTGCCGCAGGAGCCGCACATCGGCATCTCGCAGAAGATCGAGAGCGAGGCCGAGCGCGAGGCCGTGCGCGCACGGCTGACCGCCGTGATCCCGCCGGACGAGAAAGGCGGCTACATCGTGCGCACGATCGCCGAGGACGCGACCTCCGACGAACTGGCGGGCGACGTCACGTATCTGCGCAAGACCTGGGCGACGATCGTCGCGCAAGCGCAGCGGCTGCCGGCGACGAGCCTGCTGTACCAGGATCTCGATCTCGCGCAGCGCGTGTTGCGCGATTTCGCGAACGACGACACGACGCGCATCCAGGTCGATTCGCGCGAGACCTACCAGCGCCTCGCGGAATTCGCGGGCGAGTTCACGCCGGCGGTGAGCCCGAAGCTGCATCACTACACCGGCGAGCGGCCGCTGTTCGACCTGTACAACATCGAGACGGAGATCCAGCGCGCGCTGTCGCGCCGCGTCGACCTGAAGTCGGGCGGCTACCTGATGATCGACCAGACCGAGGCGATGACGACGATCGACGTGAACACCGGCGGCTACGTCGGTGCGCGCAACTTCGACGACACGATCTTCAAGACCAACCTCGAGGCCGCGCATACGATCGCGCGGCAGCTGCGTCTGCGCAACCTCGGCGGGATCATCATCATCGATTTCATCGACATGGAGAACGCCGAGCATCGCGACGCGGTGCTGTCCGAGCTGAAGAAGGCGCTGTCGCGCGATCGCACGCGCGTGACGGTCAACGGCTTCTCGCAGCTCGGGCTCGTCGAGATGACGCGCAAGCGCACGCGCGAATCGCTCGCGCACGTGCTGTGCGAGCCGTGCCCGACCTGCCAGGGCAAGGGCCAGGTTAAGACGTCGCGCACCGTGTGCTACGACATCCTGCGCGAGATCCTGCGCGAGTCGCGCCAGTTCAACCCGCGCGAATTCCGCGTGATCGCCGCGCAGCAGGTGATCGACCTGTTCCTCGACGAGGAGTCGCAGCATCTCGCGATGCTGATCGACTTCATCGGCAAGCCGGTATCGCTGCAGGTCGAGTCGAACCTGAGCCAGGAGCAGTACGATATCGTGCTGATGTGACGTTCCCTCTGCCCGCCGCCGGCTATGCCGCGCGGCGATCCAACGCGGCGCCGGCCGCTCGCGCATGTCACACCCGCGCCCGCCGTCGCTGCATTTTTCCTCTTCCCGTTCATCACACACCATGAGCCAACGCCACAACCGCCGCCAGCGCAAGAAACTCCACATCGCCGAGTTCCAGGAACTCGCGTTCAACGCGACTGCGCAATACCGCAACGAGCTGTCCGACCTCGAGCGCGGCCAGCTCATCGACGCGTTCATCGATTTCGTCGAAGCGAACGGGCTGCTGACCGTCGCATCCGCCGACGAAGGGATCGGCGCCTACGTGATCTCCGGCGCGCCGCGCGGCACGACCACCGATGCCGACCGCGAGAACGTCCGTGCGTGGCTGGCCGCACGTCCGGAGCTGACCGACGTCAAGGTCAGCGAATTCACCGACGCGTGGTATCCGGACGCCTGACGTTCCGGTTGCTCCGCGCCTCGCACGGCGCCCCGGTGACTACGACGCTCGGCGCGCTGGTCAAGTAACGCCACGTCGGAAGCCCGTGCGGCGCCCGTCCTGTCGTCGACGGTCGGGCGCCGCGCTCGTTGTGCCCCCCAATGCCGCCCTTGCGACGATCGCCCCCCGCCATTTCCCGGTCATCCCGCGCCCGATTCTTCGCATAAATCAGTCCTGAAAGGAAGACACGTTAAACTCTCACCTCGCGTGGTGCGCCGCCCGCACCCGCCATCCATCGCCAGCCGCGAGCCCCCGGGCCCGCCCCCGACCCATGGAGTGAGTGTCAATGAGCGGCGGACTCCCGTTTCCCGCATCCCGCATGTCGTTCCCGTCCTCGACGGTTTTCCTCGTTCTCGCGGCCGCCGCGCTGCTGTCCGGCTGCGGGCTGCTGCCGACCCAGAATCCGCCCGCACCGATCAGCGAGGCGCTCGTCGAGCCCGTCGAGGAAACCGCCGGCGAACCGCTGACGATGCCGCCCGTGCCGCCGCTCGTCCAGCCGGAGGAACCGGAAGCGCCGAAGAAGCCGCACCGTGAAGCGACGAAGCCGAAGCCGGTGCAGCGCCCCGAATCGCCGACGCCGCCTCCGCCGCCCCCGCCGCCGCTCGTCGCGACACGCCCGCTCGACCGCACCCAGATCCATGCGCTGCTCGACAGCGAGGTCGCGCGCCGCAACGGCAAGGTGATCGGCCGCGCGGTCGACATGGTGACCGACGCAAGCGGCAAACCACGCGAGATGATCGTCAACCTGCAGGGGTTCATGGGTGTCGGCGACCGCAAGGTCGTCTTCCCGTGGAACGTGTTCCGCTTCACGCCGGGCGGCAAACAGGAGCCGATCGTCCTCGACGTGCCGTCGGGCGACCTGCCGCCGGCCGCCCGGCCCAAGGCCGTGCCGCTGTCGGGCTCGGCCGCGGCGTCGCCCACGACGCGTCTGCCGCTGCTCGACAGCGACGTCGAACGCCCGAACGGCACGAAGATCGGCCGGGTCGTCGACGTGCTGATCGACCGCGGCGCGCAACCGCAGGCCGTCGTGCTCGACCTCGGCGGGCTCGTCAATACCGACCGCCGCTCGATCGCCGCGAGCTGGGGCGCGCTGCGCTTCGTCACGCGCGACAAGGCGCTGCGTCCGCAACTCGACCTGAATGACGCGCAGATCAAGGCGTCGCCGCCCTACGCGGCCGACAAGCCGATCGTCGTGGTCTCGCCGCCAGTCACTGCCGCCGCGCCGGCTTCGCCTGCGAGTGCCGCCCGATGACGATCAAGCATTCCGTCAGCGTTCGCAGTCTCCGGGCCCTCGACTGGCTCAACTTTTTCGTTGCAAACGTTCAAACCGGGTTCGGTCCGTTCATCGCGTCCTACCTCGCGTCGCACAAGTGGACGCAGGGCGAGATCGGCATGGTGCTGTCGATCGGCACGATCAGCGCGATGGTCAGCCAGGTGCCGGGCGGCGCCGCCGTCGACGCGCTGAAGAACAAGAAAGGCGCAGCGGCATGGGCGATCGCGGCCATCATCCTGTCCGCGGTGCTGCTCGCGTCGAGCCCGACGATCGTGCCGGTGATCGCGGCCGAAGTGTTCCACGGCTTCGCGAGCTGCATGCTCGTGCCCGCGATGGCCGCGATCTCGTTCTCGCTGGTCGGCCGCGCCGACCTCGGCGACCGGCTCGGCCGCAACGCGCGCTGGGCATCGATCGGCAGCGCGGTCGCCGCGGGCCTGATGGGGCTCACCGGCGAATATTTCTCCGCGCGCGCGGTGTTCTGGCTGACCGCCGTGCTGGCGTTGCCCGCGCTGTTCGCGCTCGCGATGATCCAGCCGACACATGAAGTGATCCCGCATGCGTCGAAACCCGACGACCGCGACGAAGGCGAGGAGCGCGAGACGCTGCTCGAGCTGCTGCGCGATCGCCGGATGCTGATCTTCGCGGCATGCGTCGTGCTGTTCCATCTGTCGAACGCGGCGATGCTCAACCTCGCGGCCGGCGAAGTGACGGCCGGGATGGGCGAGAACGTGCAGCTCGTGATCGCCGCGTGCATCATCGTGCCGCAGGCGATCGTCGCGATGCTGTCGCCGTGGGTCGGCCGCTCCGCGCAACGCTGGGGGCGCCGGCCGATCCTGCTGCTCGGCTTCTCGGCGCTGCCGGTGCGCGCGCTGCTGTTCGCCGGCGTGAGCAGCCCCTACCTGCTGGTGCCGGTGCAGATGCTCGACGGCATCAGCGCGGCCGTGTTCGGCGTGATGCTGCCGCTGATCGCGGCCGATGTCGCGGGCGGCAAGGGCCGCTACAACCTGTGCATCGGGCTGTTCGGGCTCGCGGCCGGAATCGGCGCGACGCTCAGCACCGCCGTGGCCGGCTTTGTCGCCGATCACTTCGGCAATGCGGTCAGCTTCTTCGGGCTCGCCGCCGCCGGCGCGCTCGCGGTGCTGCTGGTCTGGCTCGCGATGCCGGAAACGCGCGTCGAGAACGGCGACGCGACTACCGGCGAGCCGGCCGCCGCATCGCCGGAACAGGCGCACTGACGCGCTCGCCCCCGCTTCCCGGCCCGACACGATGGATACGATCAGGACACTCAACGAAGCTCGCCAGCAGATCCAGCAGTCGATCTTCGATCTGTTCAAGGGGCTGACTTTCGGCGAGCGGCTCACGCAAGGCACGCTGATGGCGTTGCAAGCCGTCTGCGGCGCGTGCCTTGCGTACACGATCGGCCGCGCACTGCACACCGAGCAGGCCGTGTGGGCGGCGGTCACCGCGATCGCCGTCACGCAGCACAACTATTCGGACACGATGTCGCTGTCGCGCGACCAGTTCATCGGCGCGATGATCGGCGGCCTGGTCGGCTTCGCGGGTGCCGCGCTCGGCGGCGACCGCCTCCTCGCCTATGCGATCGCGGTCGCGGTCACGATCGTCAGCTGCTGGTGCCTGAACGTCGGCAGCGCGGCGCGGCTCGGTGGCGTGACCGCGACGATCGTGCTGCTGTTTCCGGGCAACGGCCCGCTATGGGACATTCCGCTGATGCGGCTCGGGGAAGTGGCGCTCGGCACCGTCTGCGCGCTGGCCGTGTGCTGGGCGATGTCGCGGGTCGAGCGGCGCTGGTTCCGCCGGGCGGCGGACAAGAGTAAGGACAAGTGACGCGGCTGCCGGAGCACACGCCCCGGCAGCCGGATGAATCGACGATCGGCGGCGGGTGTTACGGACCGACCCGCAGCACGATGCCCGAGCCGATCTGCACGAGCAAGTAGTCGCCGCCGACGCCCACCCAGTGATAGCCACGCGGCGGCGGGCTCAGGCGATAACCGCGCCAGTCGTCGACCACGTACTGGCGATCGCGGAATTCGTCCGGGAGACGATCGCCCTTGTGCCACTCACGGCGCGGCTGGTCGGCCCAGCGCGGCGGCACGTCGTCTTCGCGATGCATCGCCTGGCCCGGCGGCATGTGCTTCGGGCCGTGGCCGTGCCGCATGCCCGGGCCGCCGTGGTCTCCATGCTTGTTGTCGTAGTTGCCGTGATCCTGCGCCATCGCGACCGGCGCTGCGAAACCGGCCGCGACCAGCGCGGCCAGCATCATCCCGTGCATCTTCTTCATTGCCCTTCCCTCCGTGTTGTCACGTCGAACCGGAAACAACGAAACCGGACCTGCCCGATGAAGACTAGCACACGGGTGCGAACCGACGTCACGCCGCCTGCTGCTGGTACTGGATCCGGTGGAGGTGCGCGTACAGCCCGCCATGGCGCAGCAGCTCGTCGTGGCTGCCCGTTTCAACGATCTTGCCGGCTTCGAGCACGAGGATCCGGTCCGCACGCTCGATCGTCGACAGCCGGTGCGCGATCACGAGCGTCGTGCGCCCTTCCATCAGCCGCTCGAGCGCGGCCTGCACGTGACGCTCGGATTCCGAATCGAGCGCCGAGGTCGCCTCGTCGAGGATCAGGATCGGCGCATCCTTGTAGATCGCGCGCGCGATCGCGAGCCGCTGCCGTTGGCCGCCCGACAGACGCATCCCGTTGCCGCCGACCAGCGTGTCAAGCCCGTCGGGCATCGCGGCGACCGCGTCGGCGAGGTTCGCCGCCTCGAGCGCCGCCTGCACGCGGGCGCGGTCGGGCGTCTGCCCGTACGCGACGTTCGCGGCGATCGTGTCGTTGAACAGCACGACGTCCTGGCTGACCATCGCCATCTGGCCACGCAGCGCGTGAAGGTCGTAGTCGGCCACCGGCACGCCGTCGACCAGGATCGCGCCGCCCGTCGGATCGAAGAAACGTGGCAGAAGGTTGACGAGGGTCGTCTTGCCGCTGCCCGACGGCCCCGCGAGCGCGATCATCTCGCCCGGCGCGACCTTGAACGAAATGCGGTCGAGCGTCGGCCGCTCGGAGGCGCCGTAGTCGAACGACACGTCGCGGAATTCGATCTCGCCGCGAGCGTGCGGCAGCGCACGGCCGCCGCCCTGCGGCTCGGCCGGCTCGTCGATCAGCCCGAAGATCAGCTCGGCGGCCGTCATCCCGCGCTGCAGCGGCTGGTTGACGTCGATCAGGTGCTTGAGCGGCGAAATCACCAGCAGCATCGACGTGACGAACGCGACGAAGCCGCCGACCGTCGTCTGGTCGTTGGTCGACTGCACGACCGCGATCGTGATCACGACCGCGAGCGCGATCGACGCGAGGAACTGCGTCAGCGGCTGCGCGAGCCCGCCCGAGATCGTCATGCGCATCGCGTAGCCGCGCAGGCGCTTGCTCATCGTCGTGAAGCGCTCCATCTCGTACGCTTCGCCGTTGTGCACCTTCACGACCTTGTAGCCGCCGACCGTCTCCTCGACGATGTACGACAGCTCGTTGGTCAGCGTCTGATGCTCGCGGTTCAGGCGGCGCAGGCGACGGTTGATCTTGCTGACGAGCCAGCCGATGCCCGGCAGGATCACCGCGACGATCAGCGTGAGCCGCCAGTTCAGGTAGAACAGGTAGCCGAGCAGGAACACCACGGTCAGCGAGTCGCGCACGAGCGTGACCATCACGCCGGTCAGCACCGACAGGATCTGGTTGACCTCGAACACGATCGCGTTGATCACGGTGCTCGCAGTCTCGCGCTGGAAGAATGACGCGCCCGTGTGGATCATCCGCTGGAACATCTCGAGCCGCAGCTGCAGCAGGATGCGGTTCGACACGTAGTTGAGCAGGTAGTTGGACGTGTACTGCGACACGCCGCGCACGAGCGCGAGGCCGATCACCGCGATCGGCACATACCATTTCGCGCGGTCGCTGCCGTGCGAGCCGAAGCCGTGGTCGAGCAGCGGCTTGAGCAGTGCCGGGATCCCGGCTTCCGTGGCCGCGACGACGCCCATCGTCATCACGGCGAGCAGCACGATGCCGATGAGCGGCCGGATGTACGGCCACAGGCGCTTGAGGACCGTGACCGGCGACGTACCGGTGCCGTCCATCGGTTTGCGAAGAGTGTTCTGGGTTTCCAAGGCAATCCTTCTTGAGCCGCGACGCGGCGCCCGGGGCGTGACTGCCCGGAATTCACCCCGTCCGGCGGGTGCCGAAAAAGGCCCAACATTATAGCTGTACCGCCCGTGCCGGCATGGCCGTCGCCGAAGCGGCCGCCGGCCGGCGCGCGGGTATACTGCCGCTCACCGTTTTCTCCGCCTTTTCGACGATTTCATGGCAGAACCCACCCTCGGCGTCGCCCTCATCGCCCTCAACGCGGCCGCGCGGCTCGCGCAGTGCCTCGACGCGCTGACCTTCGCCGACGACGTCGTCGTGATCGACGGCGGCAGCACCGACGATACCGTCGCGATCGCCCGCGCGCACGGCGCCCGCGTGATCGTCGAGCGCGACTGGCCGGGCTTCGGCCCGCAGAAGAACCGCGCGCTCGACGCCCTCGACACCGACTGGATCCTGTCGCTCGACACCGACGAGGTGGTCAGCCCGGAGCTCGCGCAGTCGATCCGCGCGGCCATCCGCGCGCCGGCCGCGCAGGTCTATGCGCTCGACCGGCTGTCGAGCTTCTGCGGCCAATGGATCCGCCACAGCGGCTGGTATCCGGACTGGGTGCCGCGCCTGTTCCGGCGCGGCACCGCCCGCTTCTCCGACGACCTGGTGCACGAACGGCTGGTGTTCGACACGCCCGCACAGCGGCTGCCGGGCAAGCTGATGCACTATTCGTACGAGGATTTCGAGACCGTCGTGCGCAAGCTCGATGCGTATTCGACGGCCGGCGCGCGCCAGCGCCGCGCGGCCGGCCAGCGCGGCGGCTTCGGCAAGGCGCTCGCGCGCGGCGCATGGGCGTTCGTTCGGACCTACGTGCTGCGGCGCGGGTTTCTCGACGGCCGAGCGGGTTTCATGATCGCCGTGTTCAACGCGGAAACGGTGTATTACCGGTTCCTGAAGCTCGGCCACGAGCCGGCCCGCTGAGCGCGCGCCCCCTGCCCCGACCCTGACGCCGCCGGCATGCGGCCGGCCCGGCGTTACAATGCCGGGCTGCCCGAGCGCGGCGCCATGCCACGCGCCGCCGACACGACGACCACCGAATCCGACCGCCATGTTCTCCATCATCATCCCGACCTGGAACAACCTGCCGTACCTCAAGCTCGTCGTCGACAGCCTGCGCCGTCATTCGGCGTACGACCACCAGATCATCGTGCACGTGAACGACGGCTCGGACGGCACGCTCGACTGGGTGCGCAGCGAAGGCATCGAGCACACCGCGTCGCCGGCCAACATCGGCATCTGCCACGCCGTGAACCTGGCCGCCGCGCGCGCGACGCGCGACTACGTCGTCTACATGAACGACGACATGTACTGTTGCCCCGGCTGGGACGCGGCGCTCGTGCGGCGCATCGAGCAGATGCCGACCGACCTGTTCATGCTGTCCGGCACGATGGTCGAGCCGGTCGACACGCGCAACCCGTGCGTCGTCGTCAGCAATTTCGGCCGCGACGCCGAACAGTTTGACGCGGCCGGCCTCGTCGCGGCCACGCCGCGGCTCGCGCGCGCGGACTGGCTCGGTTCGACCTGGCCGCCGACGCTCGTGCACCGCGACTGGTGGAACCGCATCGGCGGCTACAGCAGCGAGCTGTCGCCGGGGATGAGCAGCGACAACGACTTCTCGATGAAATTCTGGGACGCCGGCTGCCGGATCTTCCTCGGCGTCGGCGACAGCCTCGTCTATCACTTCCAGCAGAAAAGCACGGGCAAGATCGTCAAGAACGACGGCCGCCGCCAGTTCCTCAACAAATGGGGAATGACGCAGGCCACGTTCGACCGCTATTACCTGCATCGCGGCGAACCGGCAGGCTCGCAACTCGCGCTCGACACGCCGGCCGTCGAAGGACGCCTGAAGCGCGCACTGTTGCGCTCGCGAATCAAGCGCGCATTCAGCTGATCCGACCCCGGAAACGGCAAGGAAACGCCCGTCGCTTCGCGTATACTGCGCGCTTCGTCCCGCGCAGTGCCGCCGGGACGCGCGGCATGCGGCACGGTGCCCGCATCCCGCATTCGTCCATTCGACAGGTTCCGATGCTTTCGTTTTCCGCTCCCGCCACGCGGCGCCTGACCGCCGCCCGCGCCTTCGCCGTCATCGCGCTGTGCATGGTGCCCGTCTCGACCGCACTGACCAACGTGTTCTGCGGCCTGTTCGCGGCCGCGCTCGTCATCTCCCCCGAATTCTGGCGCGACCTGCGCACGTTCGTCACGGAACCGGCGTCGCTCGCGGCGCTCCTGATCCTCGCGGCGCTGACCGCGAGCGTCACCTATACGGTCGCGCCGCACCCGAAGGCGTGGAACTGGGTCGCCAAGTACGACAAGCTGCTGCTGCTGCCGTTTGCCGTGCTCGCCTTCCGCCACTCGAACTGGGCGCCGATCGTGCGACGAGCGTGGTTCGGCACGCTGTGCGTGATCCTGCTGCTGTCGACCACCAACTATCTCGGGCTGACCGCGATCGGGCCCGCGCATGCGACCGAACTGCCGCTGTCGCGTGCCTGGGTGTTCAAGAACCACATCGCGGCCGGCATGTTCGGCGCATTGCTGTTTTATCAGGCGGCCGACCTCGCGCTGTCGGCCCGCACAGCGCTGTCGCGAGCCGCGTATGCCGGCGTCGCCGCGTGGTCGCTGATCAACGTGTTCGTGATGCTGCAGGGGCGCACCGGGCAGGTCATCGCGCTGCTGCTGATCCTCGTCGTCGCGGTGCGTTTCGTGCTGTTGATGCGCCGCCAGTCGGCGCTGCGCGCGGGGCTCGCCGCCGGAGCGCTGGTCCTGGCGGGCGTCGCGCTCGTCGTCGCCGCGTGCACGGTGCACAACGGCCGGCTTCTGAAGGTCGTGTCGGAAGTGCAGCAGTATCGGCAGACCGACGCGGTCACGTCGACCGGGCTGCGTCTCGAATGGTACAAGAAGGGGCTCGAGCTGTATCGCATGCGTCCCCTGATCGGCTACGGTGCGGGCGGCCTCGAATTCGAGTTCGAGAAGCTCACGGCCGGCAAGACGGCCGCCGAAGGGCAGCTCACGTCGAATCCGCATAACGAATACCTGCTGATGGCCGTGCAGCTCGGCACGCTCGGCGTCTTGCTGTTCCTGAACCTGATCGTGCAGATCGCGCGCGGCAGCCGCGCGCTCGATCCGCGTTCGCGGCAACTGCTGCTCGCATGGCTCGCGATCTTTGCGATCGGCAGCCTCGCGAATTCGCTGCTGCTCGATTTCGCCGAAGGTCACCTGCTGGTGCTGCTCGCCGGCATTCTGCTCGGCTGCGGCGCGCGCACCGAAGCACTGCCCCGCGAGACGTCGGCGATCCGGCGCAGCGCGTAACGCATCATGCGGCGGGCGGCACGCGATCCGCGTTGCCGCCCGCCGCAGGTTCGACCTCTCAGGCTTCAATGGCGGCGCACACGCGCCGTCGACGCGTCGCCGCTCCCCTACCGTTCAAATCAGGAAATGCAAGGCCTTACGCGTCAGTCGGAACGCGCGCGATGCAAGCGCGACGTGTCGATGACCGCGTCGGCGGCGCCCGGCGGATTCAGCCCGAGCATCTCGGCCGCCGCCGCCTTCACACGCTGCGTGCCGAGATTGACGAGGCAGTCGCTGCGGCTGTCGACATGGCGCTCGCAGCCTTCATGCCGGCACGGTACGCAATCGCCCTCGCCCTGCAGCAGCCACACGTTGCCGTGCCGCGCGGAGCCGCGCAGCGCCCACGGATTCTCGGTCGCCGGCCAATGCTGCGGCCACGGCCCCCAGCGCACCGGATCGGACGGACCGAACAGCGCGATCGTGTCGGTGCCCGTCGCGGCCGCGACGTGCGTCGCGCCCGTATCGGGCCCGATGAAGAGCCGCGCGCGCCGCACCAGTTCCGCACTTTCGCCGAACGTCAGGCGGCCGACCAGATTCAGCACGTCGCCGCCCGCCTCGGCCGCGACCTGCTCCGCGTACTCGCGCTCGCGATCGGCGGGGCCGCCCGAAAGCGCGATCGCAAATCCCTGCGCGCGCAGCCATGCGATCATCTCGACCCAGCCTTCGAGCCGCCATTGCTTGTAGCGGAACATCGGATATGGATGCAGCACAACGAGCGGCTTGCCGTCGCGGATCGCCGGCGATTCGGCCAGCCACGCGTCGAATCGCGCGCGCCGCGCGGGATCGTCGCCGATGCCCGGCGCGACGACCTCGGATACCGGCTCGATGCCGATCACCGGTGCGAGCGCGAGCGTGCTGACGACCGTATGCGCGGATTCGTGATGATTGATCGCGATGCCGTTCAGCATCATTCGCGTCAGCCACGTGACGCGGTTCGGATCGACGAGGCCGACGCGCTTGCGGCCGGCGAACCAGCTGTAGAAACGCGGCCGGTCGGAGCTCAGCGCCGCGCACGCGAGATCGTAGCGGCGCCACATCGACAGCGCATCGCGCAAACGCTCCCGGAATCCCGCACGCTGCGCGACGACGATCACGCGCCGCACGTCGGGGTTGTGCTCCAGCACGCCCTCGGTGCCGCGAAACACCAGCATGTCGATCTGCGCGTCGGGCCAGCGTGCCTTCAGCGAACGCACGAGCGGCGTCGTCAGCAGCACGTCGCCGATACGGCGCGGGGCTGCGACGAGGATGGTTCTGGGCGTGCGGGCGGAAGAAAACAGGGCCACGGCGATCATTCCGTCTAGCTGGCTGGACAAGGCTCGCAATGTACAGGATTTTGCGGCCGGTGGCGTGGCGTCGGACGCAGGCGTCGGCAACGCGTCGCGGTCGGAATTTGGGGGCGCCCGTCCGGCATCGGCGCAGACGACGACGCGCCGCGCACCACGCGGCCTGCGGCCATCGCGCCGCCTGGCGCCCGTTTGCGCGTTCGGTGACAGTGCCCGCTGCCGGCCTTTCCGAAGCTACGAAACGATTGCGTCGAGGCCAGGTTCCTCGAACGTGGCGGCCGGGAGCGGCACCGCGCCGTCCATCGCGTCGTCGGACTGTTCGGCCTCCGTCAGCAGATGAAGCACCGCGCGCTCGAGCGCGTCGACGCCGATCGCGTCGACCGTTGCCCCGGCCCGCAGGATCACGTGCGGCACGCCGAGCGGATGCCAGCGCCGGTATTTCTCGGGACGGTCCTCGAACAGCGCGGCGACCGGCACGCGGAGCGCCGACGCGAGATGCACGGGCGCGCTGTCGGCCGACACGATCGTGTCGAGCAGGCTCGCGGCGGCCATCAGTTCGGCGACCGACGACGGCGCGACATGCCGGGCGTCCACGTCTCGCCACATGTCGTGGTCGGCCGCAGCCGACACGGCGGGATCGCGGAACACGATCACGTCGGCGAGCGGTGCGAGCCGCCGGCCGAGGTCGCGCCATCGATCGGCCGGCCAGCGCCGCTCGGCCGCCTTGTTCGACACGAAGAGCCCGACGCGCGGCTTCGTGCGCGGCCCGAGCAGCCGACACCACGTTTCCTGCAGCGCGCGGTTCGGATGCACGGACAGCTCGAGACCGTCGAGCCCGGTGCGGCCCAGTTCGGGCACGAGCCGGAACCCCGACAGCGCCTCATGGCACATCGGCCGCGACGCGACGTGTTCGGGCTTGCGATCGTCGAATTCTGAATCGGCATCGTGCCAGCGGCAGTCCTTCACGCCGAGCTGCCGCGCGAACTGGATGCTGCTGCGATGCATGCCGCCGTTCGGCACGACCACGAGGTCGAACCGCAAGCGACGCAGCCGGCGCACGAGCCGCAGCCTGTCGAAGAGCGCGCGCATTCGTCCCGGGCGGTCGTTGCGCTCGCACTGACGGCTGTACACGTAGGTGTGGACCGCGTGCACGTCCGGGTTGCCGGCCAGCGCGGCCGCGTTGTAGCGGTTCGCGACCACGTGCAGTTCCGCACCGGGCCAGCGCTGTTTCAGCGCGCCGAGGAAAGCGGTCGTGCACAGCATGTCGCCTAGAAAGTCAATCCGGATCACGAGGATCCGCCTCGCCGGTTTCCCGTTGGCCATTGTTGTGGTCGTGCTGTCGGTGTTTTTATCGTCGCGTACCGACCGGCATCCTGGCGCTCTTCCCCGTGCCGGCCTCGTCGCATGTTCGCTCGCGGCACCGCGCCGCATCGCGTGCCGCGCCGAACCGCCCCCGTTTTCACGCGCGCAATATCGCCCCGGCCGGCGGACATGCCGCGGCCGGCGCCGCATTTGCGTCGCGCGCGCGACGGATTGTATAGCGTCCGGATGACGGCCCCAAGCACCCGCCGAAATGAAAACGGCCCGCCGCACCGCACGATGGCGATGCGACGGGCCGCGCAGACCGCAACCGTCAGGCGGAGACCGCTCAGTACGCGATTTCGACGATGCTGCCGTCGAACGTCGCGCGCAACTCCGCGAGCAGCGTGTCGCTCGGTTTGACGCGCCACGCGTCGCCGAGACGCATTTCACCCTGCGCGCGCGCGTTGCTGTAGTGAACCTGGACCGCGAGCCCGTTCGGCAGCGGCGCCTGCGGGCGACGGCCGCCGTCGCGCCCGCCGCCGCGCGGCGCAGGCGCCTCGACCGCCTGCGCGGCCGCCGGATCGTCCTTCGACACGTGCGGCTCGAGCACGCGGCGCAGCGCCGCCGCATCCGCATTGCCGTTCATCGTGAGCCGCACTGCCTGCGCGTAGCGGCTGCGCGCACGCTCGAGATCCATCACCGTGTCGGCCGTGAAACGGATGCCGCCGGTGAACGCATCGTTGCGCGCCTGCCCCTGCACGATCAGCAGTTCGTCTTCCTTGAACAGCGCCTTGTTCGCCTCGAACTGTTCGTTGAAGATCGTGATCTCGCACTGGCCCGAACCGTCGTCGAGCAACGCGATCAGCATCTTGCCGCGCTGGGTCATCTGCGTGCGCAGCGATGCGATGATGCCCGCGACGAGCTTGTCGCGCCCTTCCTTCAGGTCGCCAACCTTCTGCCGCACGAACCGACGCACCTCGTCGCGATACGCATCGAACAGGTGGCCGGACAAGTAGAAGCCGAGCGCGCCCTTCTCTTCCTGCAGGCGGCGCTTGTCGTCCCACGCGGGTTCGTCGACGAGCGCATGCGCGTGCGGCGACTCGGCCCCCATGTCGAACAGGCCCGCCTGCATCGCGTTCGCCGCGGCCTGGTCGGCCGCTTCCATCGCGAGCGGCACCGACGCGAGCATCTGCGCGCGATTCGCGTTCAGCGAATCGAACGCGCCGGCACGGATCAGCGCCTCGACCGTGCGACGGTTGACGACACGCCGGTCGATCCGCTCGCAGAAATCGAACAGGTCGGTGAACGGCTTCTCCTCGCGCGCGCGCAGGATCTCCTCGATCGCGTTCTGGCCGCTGCCCTTCACCGCGCCGAGACCGTAGCGTATCGTGCGCGAGCGCTTGCCGTCGGCTTCCGCGACCGGCTCGAACCGGTAATGCGACTGGTTGATGTCCGGCGGCAGCACGGCGAGATTATTGACGACGCAGTCGTCGAACAGGATCTTCACCTTGTCGGTGTCGTCCATCGCGAGCGTCATGTTGGCCGCCATGAATTCGGCCGGATGGTGCGCCTTCAGCCACGCGGTGTAATACGCGAGCAGCGCGTAGGCCGCCGCGTGCGACTTGTTGAAGCCGTAACCCGCGAACTTCTCCATCAGGTCGAAGATCTCGTCGGACTTCTCGCGCGTGAGGCCGTTCTTCGCCGCACCCTCGGCGAAGATCTCGCGGTGCTTGACCATCTCCTCGGGCTTCTTCTTGCCCATCGCGCGACGCAGCAGGTCGGCGCCGCCGAGCGAGTAGCCGCCGATGATCTGCGCCATCTGCATCACCTGCTCCTGATAGACCATGATGCCGTAGGTCTCTTTCAGGACGGGTTCGACGCGCGGATCCGGATAGTCGACCTTCTCGCGGCCGTGCTTCCGTGCGCAGAAGCTCGGGATCAGGTCCATCGGGCCCGGACGGTACAACGACACGAGCGCGATGATGTCCTCGAAACGGTCGGGCTGCGCGTCCTTCAGCATGCCCTGCATCCCGCGGCTTTCCAGCTGGAACACGGCGACCGTGTTGGCCTTCTTCAGGATCTGGAACGATGCCGGATCGTCGAGCGGCACCTGCGCGAGCGACCAGTCGGCCTTCGACGCATCGAGACGGCGGATGTAGCGCTCGGCCCAGTCGAGGATCGTCAGCGTCGTGAGGCCCAGAAAGTCGAACTTCACGAGGCCGACGGCTTCGACGTCGTCCTTGTCGTACTGGCTGACGACACCGCCGTCGTCGCCCTGCGTGTACAGCGGGCAGAAGTCGGTCAGCTTGCCGGGCGCGATCAGCACGCCGCCCGCGTGCATCCCGACGTTACGCGTCAGGCCCTCGACGCGCTGCGCGAGATCGAGCAGCTGGTGCACTTCGTCCTCGTGGTCGTAGCGCTCCTGCAGTTGCGGCTCTTCCTTCATCGCGTCGGCGATGGTCACGTGCTTGCCGGGCTTGAACGGGATCAGCTTCGCGACGCCGTCGGTGAACATGTAGCCGAGGTCGAGCACGCGGCCGATGTCGCGCACGGCCGCCTTCGCGGCCATCGTGCCGAAGGTTGCGATCTGCGACACGGCGTCCGCGCCGTATTTTTCCTTCACGTACTGGATCACGCGATCGCGGCCGTGCTGGCAGAAGTCGATGTCGAAGTCGGGCATCGACACGCGTTCCGGATTCAGGAATCGCTCGAACAGCAGGTTGTAACGCAGCGGGTCCAGATCGGTAATGCCGAGCGCGTACGCGACCAGCGAACCGGCGCCCGAGCCGCGGCCCGGGCCGACCGGCACACCGTTGTTCTTCGCCCAGTTGATGAAGTCCGCAACGATCAGGAAGTAGCCGGGGAAGCCCATCTTCGTGATGGTCCCGCACTCGAACTCGAGCCGCTTGTAGTAGGTGTCACGCTGCGCTTCGCGCTCCGCCGCATCCGGATACAGCTGTTCGAGGCGCTTCTCGAGCCCTTCCTTCGACAGCTGGACAAGGTAGTCATCGAGCGACATGCCGTCCGGTGTCGGAAACAGCGGCAGCTTCGGCTTGCCGAGCTCGAGCTTCAGGTTGCAGCGCTTCGCGATCTCGACCGTGTTCGCGACCGCCGACGGCAAGTCGGCGAACAGCGCGGCCATCTCGTCCTGCGTGCGGAAATATTGATCGGTCGTGAAGCGCTTCTGGCGTCGCGGATTCGCGAGCATGTCGCCTTCCGAGATGCACACGCGCGCCTCGTGCGCGGTGAAATCGTCGTCGGTCATGAACTGCGTCGGATGCGTCGCGACGACCGGCAGCTTCAGCGACGCGGCGAGCGTCGCGGCCTGCTGGATGTACGCCTCGGCGCCCGGCTGGCCGTAACGCTGCAGTTCGATGTAGAAGCCGCCCGGGAACACCTTCGCCCAGCGCTCGGCATGCCGGCGCGCGGCTTCCTCGTTACCGGCCGCGAACGCGAGCCCGATATCGCCCTGCTGCGCACCCGACAGCGCGAGCAGCCCATGCGAAAGCTCGCCTTCGAGCCAGCTCGCGTCGAGTTCCGCGCGGCCGCGATACTGATTCGTGAGCCACGCCTTCGACAGCAGCTCACACAGGTTCAGGTAGCCGACCTTGTCCTTCACCAGCAGCAGCAGGCGCGACGGTTTGTCGCGATCGTCCGGATTGGTGATCCAGACGTCGCAGCCGGCGATCGGCTTGATGCCCTTGCCGCGGGCTTCCTGGTAGAAACGGACGAGGCCGAACGCGTTGCCGAGATCGGTGAGGGCGAGCGCGCCCTGACCGTCCGCGGCCGCCGCCTTGACGATGTCGTCGAGACGCACGATGCCGTCGGCAATCGAGAATTCGGAGTGAACGCGGAGATGGACGAAGCGGGGATCTGACATGGGCGATATTGTAGCCGCGTCGTCGTGAAGGCTGCCCAAAAAATCCCCGCGCCCGGCCGTTCGGCCGATGCGCGCGACGTTGGCCGAACGGCCGGGTGCCGGCGCATGCGCAGTTTGCGGGATAATACGGGTTTTCGAATCATCGCCCCGGCTTCGCACCCTTTTTTGCGGGGCCGCCGTGCGCCCGCCGCACGGCCGCGGCCGTTTTCCCGTCGGACCACCATGACCATCGTCAACCTTGCCGCCTACCACTTCGTGTCGCTCGACGCGACCGAGCAATGGCGCCCGCTCGTCACCGCCCGCTGCAACGAACTCGGCCTGCGCGGCACGATCCTGCTCGCGCCGGAAGGCATCAACCTGTTCATCGCCGGCGCTCGCGAAGCGACCGACGCGTTCATCGACTACATCCGCCACGATCCGCTGTTCGAAGGCAAGTTCGCGACACTGCAGTTCAAGGAGAGCCTGTCCGACTCGCAGCCGTTCCGCCGAATGCTCGTGCGCCTGAAGCGCGAGATCATCACGATGAAGAAGCCCGCGATCAAGCCGGAGCTTGGCCGCGCGCCGTCGGTCGACGCGCGCACGCTGAAGGCGTGGCTCGACCGCGGCCACGACGATGCCGGTCGCCCGGTCGTGATGCTCGACACGCGCAACGCGTTCGAAGTGGACGTCGGCACGTTCGACGACGCGCTCGACTACCGGATCGACAAGTTCAGCGAGTTCCCGGAAGTGATCGACGCGAACCGCGCCGATCTCGAGGGCAAGACGGTCGTGTCGTTCTGCACGGGCGGCATCCGCTGCGAAAAGGCGGCGATCCACATGAAGGAAATCGGCATCGAGAACGTGTACCAGCTCGAGGGCGGGATCCTGAAGTACTTCGAGGAAGTCGGCGGCGCGCACTATCACGGCGACTGCTTCGTGTTCGACTACCGCACCGCGCTGAACCCGCAACTGCAGCCGACCGAAAACGTCACGTGCTTCGCGTGCCGCGCGGTCGTCACGCCGGAAGCCCAGCAATCGCCGAGCTACGTGGCAGGCCAGTCGTGCCCGGCCTGCGCGCAGGCCGCCAGCGCCGCGTAAGCGCGCGTCGCACCGCACCCCGATGAACGGCTACCGCGGCCGCTTCGCGCCGTCGCCCACCGGCCCGCTGCATTTCGGCTCGCTGGTCGGTGCGCTCGCGAGCTGGCTCGACGCACGGGCGCACGGCGGCGCGTGGCTCGTGCGGATCGAAGATATCGACGGCCCGCGCACGGTGCCCGGCGCCGCCGACGACATCCTCGCGACGCTCGCGCATTTCGGCATGACGCCCGACGAACCGCCCGTGTGGCAAAGCACGCGCGAGGCCAACTATGCGGCCGCGCTCGACCGGCTCGTCGACGCGGGGCTCGTCTACCCGTGCGGCTGCACGCGCAAGGAAATCGCCGATTCGCTACGTGCCGCGCACGAGCGCCACACGACGCTCGCGTACCCGGGCACCTGCCGCTCCGGCCTGCACGGCAAGCCCGCGCGCGCGTGGCGGTTGCGCGTGCCGGACGGCGACGATGCGATCGTCACGTTCGACGACCGCTGGCAGCACATGCAAGCGCAGAACCTCGCGACCGACGTCGGCGATTTCGTGCTGAAGCGCGCGGACGGTCAATGGGCGTATCAGCTCGCGGTCGTGGTCGACGATGCCGACGCGGGCATCACGCACGTCGTGCGCGGCGCCGACCTGCTCGATTCGACCGCGCGCCAGATCTACCTGCAGCGTTGTCTCGGCGTGCCGACGCCCCAATACCTGCACGTGCCCGTCGTCGTCGACGCGAACGGCGAAAAGCTCAGCAAGCAGACCGGCGCGATCGCGCTCCAGCGCGAGGATCCGCTGCCGGCGCTGCGGGCCGCCGCCGCACATCTCGGCCTTGCCGCCGATGGCGATGCATCGGGCGATACGATGGATGCGTTCTACGCGGCCGCGACCGATGGGTGGGCGCGTCGCTTCGGGCCACGCGCCGGCTGAGCCGCTCGCGGAATCCCGGTTCGTATCGACCGCGTTCCGGCGTCCGTCAGCGCTGAATCGACGAGAAACTGCACGCGCGCTGACGACACCGCACCGAAGCCCCCGCCCACGCGATCAGTCATCCCTCCTCCCGGCTGCCTCGTCACGAATCGTCTCGCCCAATGAAAAACGGGCACATGCTCATCGCATGCACCCGTTTCCATGGCCGCGCTCGCGCGCCGCGCCGACTGTCTGAACCGCCCGCTTACGCCGACGGTTTGCGCGGCATTCCGAAGCCGCCGAGCAGCGCGGCGACCTGACGCTTCGGCCCCTTCTTCTCGGGCTGCTGCGCGGACTTCGTCTCTTCCGGCTGTTTCGCCGGCGCCGACGGTTCGTATGGCTTCAGGAAGAAATCGTCGATCGGCGCCTCGTGACGACGGTGGTGGCCGCCACGCTCGGAACCGCCCGAACGACGCCCCGACGCACCGCGATGCTCGTCGCGCTCGCGGCGGCCGCCGCGTTCACCCCCGCGATCGCCGCCACGCTCGTCGTGACGATGGCGCGCCGGCTTGTCGAGCGCGAGCGTCTGCACGTCGAGCGGACGCTTGATCAGCTTCTCGATATCGGCGAGCTGCTTGCGCTCGTTCGGGCTGCAGAGCGACAGCGCATCGCCCGTCGCGCCCGCGCGGCCCGTGCGGCCGATCCGGTGCACGTAGTCTTCCGCGTTGAACGGCAGGTCGAAGTTGATCACTGCCGGCAGTTCGGCGATGTCCAGACCGCGCGCGGCCACGTCGGTTGCGACCAGCGCCTCGATTTCGCCGCGCTTGAACGCGTCGAGGGCCTGCATCCGCTCGATCTGCGTCTTGTCGCCGTGGATCGCCGACGCGACCACGCCGTCGCGCTCGAGGTTGCGGGCCAGCCGGCTTGCGCCAATCTTGCTGTTGCAGAACACGATCACCTGCTTGAGCCCGCGATCGCGCAGCAGCTGCACGACGGCGGCCTGCTTGTCGCCTTCGGCGACGTCGTAGACGATCTGCGTGACGTTCGCGTTGGTCGAGTTGCTGCGCGCGACCTCGATCGTCTGCGGGTTGCGCAGGTAGGTCGATGCGAGCTTCTTGATTTCCGGCGAGAAGGTGGCCGAGAACAGCAGCGTCTGGCGCTCCTTCGGCAGCAGGTTCAGGATGCGCTGCAGGTCCGGCAGGAAGCCCATGTCGAGCATCCGGTCGGCCTCGTCGAGCACGAGCATCTGCACCTGCCCGAGGTTTGCCGTCTTCTGCTGCACGTGGTCGAGCAGGCGGCCGGGCGTCGCGATCAGGATCTCGACGCCGCGGCGCAGCTCGGCCATCTGCGGGTTCATGTCGACGCCGCCGAACACCACCGCGCTGCGCAGCGGCGTGTGCTTCCCGTACGCATGAACGTTCGCGGCGACCTGGTCGGCGAGCTCGCGGGTCGGCGTGAGGATCAGCGCGCGCACCGGGTGGCGCGCGGGCGATGCGCTCGTGTTGGCCTGCGGCAGCAGCCGCTGGAGGATCGGCAGCGAGAAGCTCGCGGTCTTGCCGGTGCCCGTTTGCGCGGCGCCCATGACGTCGCGGCCGGCGAGCACGACCGGAATGGCCTGCGCCTGGATCGGCGTCGGCGTCGTATAACCCTGCTCCGCAATGGCTTTCAGGATATCGGCGGCAAGGCCGAATTGATCGAAGGTTGCGTCGACTGGCTTGGCGACAGAATCGGACATGGTGGCGTTTCGCTCAAAAGGCGCGGCGGGGACATCGTGCGTCAGGCCGGCCGGGCCTGCGCTCATCACAATTCGGAAGTAGACGGAGCCGCGGCGCGCCGCGCGGCGCCGCTCTGGCGCTTGGGACCGGTTCATTTCGAACATCGGGCGCCACAGGCCGTGCGGACTCCGTTCGGCGCGAATGCCGGCGGAAAGGGCCGTATTGTAGCACTGCGCAGCAATCTGTCCGTGACAACGCCGCGAATGCCCACGGTGGCGGTTCGCGGCGAGCTCCCGCAGGCCGTGCGCGGGGGCATGCGTCGAGCGACCGGGCCATCCCCGATCGGCTGATCGACATAAATAGGGGTCGAATTACAGGCGTATGCCTCGGGAAATCGGCAAGCGGCCGACGAGCCCGAGGGCCGCATGCCCCGCGACCCGGCTGGAGGTCGAACGAGGCTGCCCGCATCGAACGCGGCAATCGACACGCCGGCACGCCCTATCCGATCGCGCGCGGCGCTCAGCCCTTCTTCTTTTTCTTCTTCTCGACCTGCACGCAGTCACCCAGCAGCGGTGCCGCATTCTGGTCGGCGATCTCGTCGCGCAGCGTCCCTTCCTTGCCCTTCGTCCACCACGTATAGCGTCCGGCCTGGTAGCGCACACCCGACGCCGAAACGGTATCGACGAACAGCAGTTGCTGCCCGTTGACCGGCACCAGCGCGAAACTCTGGCCGTTGCCCGCGCGCCAGTACGACACGCGCACCGGCTGCTTCTGGTTCGCGCACTGATAGAGGGCCTGCTGGCGCGAATCGGCGTCGATCTCCTCGACGGTCAGTTGCGCGGCATGCGCGACGGAAACGGCGGCGCCGGCCAGCGCGAGCGCGGCGAAGGTTTGGCGAATCATGCAGGTCCTCTCACGAGACGGGTGGAAGCACGCCCTCGCGGGACGCGCGGTTATCGTTGGTCATGGATTGAGCGTTCGTCGCTCAGGGATCGATGACGTCGGCGCACGCATCGGTCGGCGCGGCCGCGACATGGCCGACGACCGGCACGATCTTCAGCCCGGCCGATGCGACCCGGCACGGCGCGGCCGCGAGGCCGCACCCCGCGAGGCTCGCGACCAGCGCCAGCGCGGCGCCCACCTTGCCGATACGTCCGATCCGCCGCCCTGTCGAGGCCATCGCGCTCTCCTGATCCGGTCAGCGCGCGGACACGGGCCGCACGGCCGCCGCCGCACGCTTCGCGCGTTCGCGGGCTTCGTCCACGGTCGCGCCGGTCGCGAGGGCGACGCCCATGCGCCGCTTCGCGAAGCTTTCCGGTTTGCCGAACAGGCGCAGGTCGGCGCCCGGCACGGCCAGTGCGTCGCGCACGCCTTCGAACGCGATGCCGCGCTCGTCGAGCCCGCCATAAATCACCGCCGACGCGGCCGGCGAGCCGAGCGTCGGATCGACCGGCAGCCCAAGGATCGCGCGCGCGTGCAGTTCGAACTCCGACTGACGCTGCGACGCGAGCGTGACGAGACCGGTGTCGTGCGGCCGCGGGCTCACCTCGGAGAACCAGACTTCGTCCCCGCGCACGAACAGCTCGACGCCGAACAGCCCGCGCCCGCCGAGTGCCTCGGTCACCTTGTGCGCGATCTCGCGCGACTTCTCCAGCGCGACGGCGCTCATCGGCTGCGGCTGCCACGATTCGACGTAATCGCCCGCCACCTGCACGTGCCCGACCGGCTCGCAGAAGTAGGTGCGCGTCTCGAGCGTCGCCGGATCGATCGCGCGCACGGTCAGCTGCGTGATCTCGTAGTCGAATTCGATGAAGCCCTCGACGATCACGCGGCCGTGGTTCACGCGGCCGCCCGCCATCGCGTAATCCCAGGCGGGCTTCACGTCGGCCTCGGTCCGCACGACCGACTGCCCCTTGCCCGACGACGACATCACCGGCTTCACGACGCACGGCATGCCGATCTTCGCGACGGCCGCGCTGAACGCGTCGAACGACTCGGCGAACGCATACGGCGAAGTCGCCAGCCCGAGCTCCTCGGCCGCGAGGCGGCGGATGCCTTCGCGATTCATTGTGAGCTGCGTCGCGCGCGCGGTCGGGATCACCTCGGCCAGGCCGGCCGCCTCGATCGCCGCGAGCGCATCGGTCGCGATCGCTTCGATCTCCGGCACGATCAGGTGCGGGCGCTCGGCCTCGACGACCGCGCGCAGCGCGGCGGCGTCGGTCATGTCGATCACGTGCGCGCGATGCGCGACCTGATGGCCCGGCGCATCAGGATAACGGTCGACCGCGACGACTTCGACGCCGAGACGCTGCAATGCGATGACGACTTCCTTGCCGAGTTCGCCCGCGCCGAGCAGCATGACGCGCGTGGCCGAGGGTGAAAGCGGCGTACCGAGCCGCTGACCGATCTGCATGTGATTTCCCGCTGGTTCTGTTGGAGGACGAAAACGGCTTCGATGTTAACACGCGCACCCGCGCCGGTCCGGCCGGTTTCGCCGCGTCCCCGCGTCGCCGCGCGAGGCCCGTGGGCGGGTTGCGAACGTTTTCACGCGCGAAGTGTCGGCTCGCCTCGCGCGGGGCGGGTGCGTTACTCTTACGCCTTGATCAGAATCCGAAGAGGAACGAGGCTCATGTCCCACCTGTCCGCCGCCGCACGCGCACGCACCGGCCTGCTTCGCCCGTTGCGCGCGCCGCTCTGCGCGTTGACGCTTGCCACGCTTCTCGCCGCCTGCGCGATGCCGACCCACTCCGATTCCGCCGCCCCCGCACCCGACCCGTACAACCCCGCCGCCGTCCAGTTGCTCGACGACACGAGCTGGGAGCTCACGAGCTGGGTGAACGCCGACGGCACGCCGCGCGCGATTCCGCACGGCGACAACGGCGAGCCGATCAAGCTCGCGCTGTCCACCGAATCGGGCGTCCGGCGCGCCAGCGGCTTCTCCGGCTGCAACCGCTACATGGGCACCTACGCGATCAAGAACGGCCTGCTGAGCTTCGGCCCGCTGGCCGGCACGCGCATGGCATGCCCGAACGCACTTGGCGGCCAGCTCGAACACGCGTACCTCGATGCACTCGCACATATCGAGAAGACCGGCGTGCAGATGCGCGAGCCGCAGCAATTGCAGATCGTGACCGAAGCCGGCGCGACGCTGACCTTCACGCGCCGGAGCCCCTGATGCCGCGCGCGGGCGAAGGCCGACCGGCCGCCTTCGCCACGCGCGAATCCCGGACGCATACGTCCCGCGGCCTGGAAGCGCGTCGGCGCCTTCATGCTGCCTTAGAGTCCTGTTCGCCGGCCGGTTAAACTCGGCGGGTCGCGCACCGCGCTCCCCGCCCTCTTCCTGTTTCATCAAAGCATGCACACGGTTGTCTTCGGCTGGTTCGGCATCTCCGCCGTCTGGTTCCTCCTTCTCATCTGGCGTCTCGTTCAGGCGATGCTGCCCGGCGGCGGCGGACTCGCCGGCCGCGGCTCGATTCGCCTGTGGCTCGGCTTCGCGGCCGTGTTCGTCGCGAGCTGCGCGCTGACGAGCCCGCTGTCGGGCCCCGACACGAATGCGCTCGGCCACGCGCTCTCGAACGGCTTCGCGCATGTGCTCGGGCCGATCGGCACGCCGGTCGCGATGGTCGTGCTCTTCTTCGCGGGCCTGCCGTGGCTGACCGGCATCGGCTGGCGGCAGTTCGCCGCGTGGGTCGACACGTCGTTCGGCGTCAAGCTCGCGCGCGACGTCGACGACGACGACGTGCGCGGCGTCGCCGACCTGCCGCGCAGCGCGCTGCATCGCGACGACGACATCGTGCAGCCGACCACCGCACACACCGTCAACTCGATGGCGCCGCGGCAGAACGGCCGCTATTCGCGCCCAACGCTGTGGAAACCCGATCCGCAGGCACGGCCGAAGCCGCGCGGCCACGCAGCGCCGCGTCCGCTCGCGGAGCCGGTCGCGCCGTCGGGCTGGCTGAAGCCGACGTCGGCTCGCCGCATGCCCCCGCCGCCCGCACCGGGCACGACGAGCGCCATGCCGCCGCCGACGACCGGCAGCACCGCCAGCCTCGCGCGAGCGGCAGCGAATGCACAGGTGCCGCGCCCGAATCCGGCCCCGCTTCCGGCCGGGTTCGAGCCCGTTCGGCCGCAACCGACCACCGCGCGACCGGCCGCAGCCGCAATGAAGCAGCCGGCCACGCCGCGCCCGGCCGCCGCGACACCGCCGCGCACGCCCGCGCGCCCTGCGACGGGCGCCGCCGCCGCTGGCCAGTCGCCGGACGCCGCACGGCGCCGCCCCACGCCACCGGTCCCCGCGCGCGCGCCGCTCTACGCATGGGTGCAGCAGCCCGCGGAGCCGATCACGCCGGCGCCGAGCGTTCACGACACGCTGCGCTCGATCGAGGCCAGCACCGCGCAGTGGGCGACGCTGGACGATGTGCGCGCGCCCGATGCGGCGCCGGCGACGGCCTTCGCGGTTGCGGCGGCAGTGAGCGTCGCGGCGTCGGCCTCTGCATCGACGGCCGTACCCGCCGGGGTCGTTGCGAGCGCGCTTCAGGCCGCGCCCAGCGACGCAGGCCTTCCGGACATGCACGAAGCCACGCCGGCATACGACGACGCACCGATCGTGCTGGATGCATTCATGCCGGCCGAGCCGAGCGCGCGCATGCCCGTTGTCGATGTTGGCACGAGCACTCCGGCCTTCGGTGAAACTGCACGGCATGCCACACCGGATACCGGTGTCGAGACTGATGCACCGACGCGTCATGCGGAAGGCGAGCATCGGCACGAGGCCGATGCTCCCGCCGCGCCGGCATTCGATTCACCGATCGACTTCGCACCGTGGGAAGACATCGTCAGCCCGCTCGTTTCCGGACTCGGCGCGTCGCATGAAAGCCCGATAGCCACGCCGCTGTCCGATGCGGATGAGTCCGGGGCGACGCGCGAGGCGGTCAATTCGCATTCGGCCACCGTCACGTCGACGGCAAGCGGCATGGGCCGCACCGCCGACGCGAAGGATGCGGCAACGGCCGCAGGGGCGGTCGGTCAGGTCCAGTCGCGATCCACACCGCCGGCCGATACCACCGTATCGGTCGACACGAAACCGGACACGCACGCGACTCAGGACGTCGTGAAGCCTGTCCAGCAGGTCGCGCCGACCACTCCCCTCCCCGCTTCGTCGATCGCGGCTACGCCGACGTGGCCGCTTGCCGATGCCATGCCCGTCGTGGCAGCGACGCCGGCGGCCTCGGACACGTCGTCCACCGCACCGGCCGGCGCCGTGACGGGAACGGCCTGGCATGCAGCAGCAAAGCACGCTGCAGAATCCACACCGTCGCCTGCGGGCACGCAACGCGTCATGCCGCCCGCATTGGCGGCGTCGACCTCCGCGATTGCCGAATCAGCGTCCGCGCCGTGGTCGAAGCCGTCGTCCGCGGAAACCTCCTCTGTTGCGCAGACGATCCCGGCAACTTCCGCGTCGTCGCGCGCCGGGACCACACCGGGTTCCGCTGCCCCGGCACCTGCACCGGCGAACACGTCGAACAGCACACCGGCCGCCGCGACGCCTTCGTTCTCCGGCATGACGAACACGGCCTCCCGGTCGCCGTCGCAACCCTCCGCATCGGCGGCGCCCGTTGTATCGGTTGAGCTGCACGCGCCGGTGGGCGCCACGCAGGCCGCACACGGTTCCAGCGGTCACGTGCCGGCTGCGGCATCGGCCGCGGTCACGCCGGCACCCGCCCACACGCCTTCGATCGGTGCCGCCGTCCTGCCCGCCGCGCGGCCGTCCGCATCCGTGGTGACGTCTGCCCAGACGGTTGCGACCGGAGCCTCCGGGGTGACCGCGACACAACCGTCTGCGGCCGCGTCAGGCGTGGCGGCGGCGTCTGCCCCGACGCCCGCAATGAATGCTTCCGGTCCGGCCACATTGCAGCCGGCCGCGACCGCGCCGACCGTGGCAGCCGCGACCGCACCCGCATCGACCGGCACGTCCTTCAGCGCAACCGGATCGCATCCGGCGCAAAGCACGCAGGTGTCGCCTGACGTCGCGTCTGGCGCCCCGTCCGGCAGCGCATTTACCGCAACGTCGACCGCATCGGCGACGCCTTCGGCAGCACCGACGAACCGCACGCCTGACGGCTGGTCGACCGGCACGCAGGCCACGCAGGCCACGCAGGCCACGCAGGCCACGCCGCCCGGAGCAGCGGCGGCGGCACCCGGCATCGCGCCTGCCGCCGCCGCTGCGGTCACCCCGGCGCCGTCTTCCGGCGCACTCGCCCCGACGAGCACGATCGTCACCGCTGCACCCGCCGCGTTCGGCGGCGAGCCTGCAGCAACGGGGGGCGCGCCGGCCTCCTTCGCCACGATCGCCCCCGCGACGGCATCGGCCGCGTCCCCGGCTTTCGCGACCGCGTCTGTGTCGGCAATGCCGACCTTCTCCACACCGGGCGGATCCATCGACACGGCGACCCTGGCACAACCCATCGCGCCCGCACCGGCGCCGCAGGCCCAGTCGTTCACCACCCCGCTGGCCCCGGCTGCTGCATCGGCGAGCTGGTCCATGCCCGGCACCGGCACGATGCCCGCGGCAACCGGCATCGCCATCCCGGCCGTCACGACCGCGCCGCCGCCGGACACGACGCTGTCCGAGGCCACCCTGCCGCCTGCACCGGCGGAATCGAGCGCCCCGACCCCGGACGCATCGGCCGCACCCGCGCGCCAGCCACGCCCGAACGCGTTCGAATTCCACGCACCCGCGTCGTTCAACGTCGAACTGCCGACGCTCGACCTGCTCGAGCCCGCCTCCGACGATGTCGAAACGATCACCGAGGAACACCTCGCGCAGACCGCCCAGGTCATCGAGCAGCGCCTGCAGGAGTTCAAGGTGCCGGTGACCGTGGTCGGCGCATCAGCGGGTCCGGTAATCACGCGCTTCGAGATCGAACCCGCGCTCGGCGTGCGCGGCAGCCAGATCGTCGGCCTGATGAAGGACCTGTCGCGCGGCCTCGGCCTCACGTCGATCCGTGTCGTCGAGACGATTCCCGGCAAGACCTGCATGGGCCTCGAGCTGCCGAACGCGAAACGCCAGATGATCCGTCTGTCGGAAATCCTCGAATCGCGCCAGTACCAGCATTCGGTATCGCAGCTGACGATCGCGATGGGCAAGGACATCACTGGCCACCCGGTCGTCACCGATCTCGCGAAGGCGCCGCACATGCTGGTCGCCGGCACGACGGGTTCGGGCAAGTCGGTCGCGATCAACGCGATGATCCTGTCGCTGCTGTACAAGGCGACGCCCGAGGACGTGCGGCTCATCATGATCGACCCGAAGATGCTCGAGCTGTCGGTGTACGAAGGCATCCCGCACCTGCTCGCGCCGGTCGTCACCGACATGAAGCTCGCGGCGAACGCGCTGAACTGGTGCGTCGGCGAAATGGAGAAGCGCTATCGCCTGATGTCGGCCGTCGGCGTGCGCAACCTCGCGGGCTTCAACCAGAAGATCCGCGACGCGGAGGCGAAGGAAAAGAAGATCGGCAACCCGTTCTCGCTGACGCCCGACGATCCCGAGCCGCTGTCGAAGCTGCCGCTGATCGTCGTCGTGATCGACGAGCTGGCCGACCTGATGATGGTCGCCGGCAAGAAGATCGAGGAGCTGATTGCCCGCCTCGCGCAGAAGGCGCGCGCGGCCGGCATCCACCTGATCCTCGCGACGCAGCGCCCGTCCGTCGACGTGATCACCGGCCTCATCAAGGCGAACATCCCGACGCGCGTCGCGTTCCAGGTGTCGTCGAAGATCGACTCGCGCACGATCCTCGACCAGATGGGCGCCGAATCGCTGCTCGGCCAGGGCGACATGCTGTTCCTGCCGCCGGGCACGGGCTACCCGCAGCGCGTGCACGGCGCGTTCGTCGCGGACGAGGAAGTGCATCGGATCGTCGAATACCTGAAGCAGTTCGGCGAGCCGCAGTACGAGGAAGGGATTCTCGATGGCCCGGCGGCCGATGGTGCGACGCAGGACCTGTTCGGCGACGCGCCGGATGCCGAAGCCGATCCGCTGTACGACGAAGCGGTCGCTTTCGTCGTGCGCACGCGGCGTGCGTCGATTTCGTCGGTGCAGCGCCAGTTGCGCATCGGCTACAACCGCGCCGCGCGCCTCGTCGAGCAGATGGAGGCGGCCGGGCTCGTGTCGCCGATGGGCATCAACGGCAGCCGCGAGGTGCTCGTGCCGGCCGCGGCCGACTGAGAACTGCGGCCGCGCGGCCGGCGACAACCGCGATACGGGCGCCCCGCGCAAGCGGCCGCCCGAACGAAAAAAGGGCGCTGCCGAGGCAGCGCCCTTTCTCCATTTACTGCGCCACCGGCACCAGCTTGAAGTCGACCGGGCTGCCGACCGCCACCTTCTGCGGATTCGGGCCGAGCTGCCCCGTTTCGACGTCGCGACTGAATACGTAGAACGTGTCGCTGTCCTGGTTGCCGACGATCAGCCACTTGCCGGTCGGATCGATCAGGAATTCGCGCGGCGTCTTGCCGAGGCTCGACTGGCGCCCGACGGTCTTCAGCCGGCCATCGGCCTTGTTCACCGCGTAGATCACGATCTCGTTCACGTCGCCCCGGTTGCTCGCGTACAGGAAGCGGCCGTCCGGCGACAAGTGGATCGCACCGCCACCGACCTTCCCCTTGAAGCCCGGCACCGTCATCGGCAGCGTCTCGACGGGCGTCAGCCTGCCGTCGTGGTGGCCGAACACCTCGACCGCCGCGTTGAGCTCGCTCGTCACGTACGCGAACCGGCCGTCGGCGCCGAACACCATGTGACGCGGGCCGGAGCCGGCCTTCACGGGCGTGTAGCGCGTGTCGGTCGGGCTGATCAGCCCGCGGCTGCCGTCCACCGTGTAGCGGTAGCCGTAGATCTTGTCCGCGCCGAGATCCTGCACGAACAGGTAACGGCCGTCGGGCGAGAACACCGTCGAGTGCACGTGCGCGCCGTCCTGACGCCCCTTCACGGGCCCAGTGCCTTCGTGATGCACCGTCAGCGCGGCCGGGCCGACCGCACCGCCGTCGCGGACCGGGAACACGGCGAAGCTGCCGCCCGGATCGGCCGCGACCGAGTAGTTGGCCGTGACGAGGTACTTGCCGTCCGGCGACAGCGCGAGATAGCAAGGATCGTTCCCTTCGGACGACACGCGGTCGATGAACGTGAGCGCGCCCGTCTTCGGATCGAAGCCGAACGCGCTGATGCCGCCGCGCTGCGTCGCCGGGCCGTTGTCGCCGGGCAGTTCATTGACCGCGTAGACGGTGCGACCGTCGCGGCTCGGCAACAGGTAGGACGGGTTCACGGTCTTCGCCGACGACACGGGTGCGACACTGCCCGTTTTCGTATCGAAGCGGTAAACGTAGATCCCGTCGCTGCCGCGCCCCGTATAGGTGCCGACGAGCAGGTTGTAGACACCGTCGGCCGTTGCCGGCGATTGTTGAGCGAAGGCATGGGTCGCGGACAAGGACAGCACGATCGCGAAACCTTTCATCCAGTGAGCGAGCCTAAGCGGGAACCCTCGTGTCGAAGCGCGTGCGTCACGCTCGCGTAAACGGCTGGGCATTGAATCCTCCTTGCATCGAGTCGCTTCAAGTGTTGAGATAGGACGAAACGCCGGCCGTTCATGCGCTCCGCCGCCCGGCCGAGTATACGGGGCGCGACGCCGGCGCGTGAAGCCTGGGCGCCGCAGCCTGCATAGTGAACTCGAATACCCAAGGACCGCTTGCCCATGCCCGCCCTGATCGAAGACTACGCCCTCGTCGGCGACGGCCACACCGCCGCGCTGATCTCGAAAGACGGCTCCGTCGACTGGCTGTGCTGGCCCCGCTTCGATTCGGGCGCCTGTTTCGCGGCGCTGGTCGGCACGCCCGAGCACGGCCGCTGGCTGCTCGCGCCGGCCGCCGACGCCGCGATCACGCACACGACGCGCCGCTATCGCGGCGACACGCTGATCCTCGAGACCGACTATGAAAGCGCCGACGGCGCCGTCACCGTGATCGACTTCATGCCGCCCGGCAACGGCTGGTCCGAACTGGTGCGGATCGTCGTCGGCCGCCATGGCACGATGAAGATGCGCATGGAACTGGTGTTGCGCTTCGACTACGGTTTCTCGATCCCGTGGGTCACGCAACTGACGCGCGAGGACGGCATGAAGGCAATCGCCGGCCCCGATACCGTCGTGCTGCGCACGCCCGTGCCGCTCACCGGCAAGAACCTCCATACGCTCGCGGAATTCACGGTGAGCGCCGACGAACGCGTGCCGTTTTCGCTCAGCTACGCGGCGTCGCACCTGCGGCTGCCGCCTGCGCGCGATCCGCTGTCGATGCTCGCCCGCACCGAGAACTACTGGCTCGAATGGTCGGGCCGCTGCCAGGTGCAGGGGCGCTACGCGGCCGCCGTGCGCCGCTCGCTGATCACGCTGAAGGCGCTCGCGTACGAGCCGACCGGCGGGATCGTCGCGGCGCCCACCACGTCGCTGCCCGAGAAGATCGGCGGCAACCGCAACTGGGACTACCGCTACTGCTGGCTGCGCGACGCGACGATCACGCTGCTCGCGCTGATGCGCGGCGGCTACTACGACGAGGCGCGCGCCTGGCGCACGTGGCTCGGCCGCGTGATGGCCGGCTCGCCCGAGCAAATCCAGATCATGTACGGGATCGCGGGTGAGCGCCGGCTGCCGGAAATGGAGCTCGACTGGCTGCCCGGCTACCAGGATTCGAAACCGGTGCGCGTCGGCAACGGCGCCGCGAACCAGCTCCAGCTCGACGTGTTCGGCGAGGTGATGGCCGCGCTGCACCTCGCGCGCGTGGGCGGCCTGCAGGCCGACGACACGGTGTGGTCCGTCCAGTGTTCGCTGCTCGATCATCTCGAGAAGATCTGGCAGGAACCCGACGAGGGCATCTGGGAAACGCGCGGCGGCCGCCGCCATTTCACGTTCTCGAAGGTGATGGCGTGGGTCGCGTTCGACCGCGCGATCAAGTCGGCGGAGATGTTCCGGCTGCCCGCGTCGCTCGACCGCTGGCGCGCGCTGCGCGACCGGATCCACGCCGACGTCTGCGACAACGCATGGCATGAAGACAAACAGGCGTTTGCCCAGAGCTACGGCAGCGACGAACTCGACGCGAGCGTGCTGCTGATGCCGCTGCTCGGCTTCCTGCCGCCGGAGGACCCGCGCATCGTCGGCACGGTCGACGCAATCGAGCGGGAATTGCTGCACGACGGGCTCGTGATGCGCTACCGAACGACGGAGTACGACGACGGCCTGCCGCCCGGCGAAGGCACGTTTCTCGCGTGCAGTTTCTGGCTGGTCGACAACTACGCGCTGCTCGGCCGGATCGACGACGCGCACCGGCTCTTCAGCCGGCTGCTCGCGCTGTCCAACGACCTCGGCCTGCTCGCCGAGGAATACGACCCGGTCGAGGGACGGCTCGTCGGTAACTTCCCGCAGGCGTTCTCGCACGTGGCGCTGGTGCATACCGCGATGAACCTGATGCATCACGAGGACGCCATGGCGCGCGCGGCCGGTCAGCCCGCGCCGGCCGTGGCGACGGGGCGCTGACCGGGAGCGGAGCGGCTTCTTCAGAGATCGTCAATTCGCAACAGTTTGATGAAAAATCGGGGAAATGTTGCATTGCAACACCCATCGTTGTCCGATATGATCGATTCGATTGTCCGGCCGCACCGCAACATGGCCGGTCGCCGACCCACACGGCACGCCGCGACGCCCCACGCCGCCCTTGCGCTCCGTCCCCCACGCGGGAGTAGTCTGCATGCTTTACCAACTGCACGAATTCCAGCGGGCGATGCTGAGCCCGCTCACGGCCTGGGCCCAGGCCGCATCCAAGTCGTTCGCCAATCCGTCCAGCCCGTTCTCGCTCATGCCCGGCGCGACGCGGATGGCCGCCGCGTACGAACTCATGTACCGGCTCGGCAAGGATTACGAGAAGCCCGAGTTCAACATTCATCAGATCGTCAAGGACGGCCACAACATCCCGATCGTCGAGCAGACGATCGTCGAGAAGCCGTTCTGCCGGCTGCTGCGCTTCAAACGCTATTCGGACGACGCCGATGCCGTCACGCAACTGAAGGACGAGCCGGTCGTGCTGGTCTGCGCGCCGTTGTCGGGCCACCACTCGACGCTGCTGCGCGACACCGTGCGCACGCTGCTGCAGGATCACAAGGTGTACATCACCGACTGGATCGACGCGCGGATGGTGCCGGTCGAGGTCGGCCCGTTCCACCTGCACGACTACATCGCGTACATCCAGGAATTCATCCGCCACATCGGCGCGCGCAACCTGCACGTGATTTCCGTGTGCCAGCCGACCGTGCCGGTGCTCGCGGCGATCTCGCTGATGGCCAGCCGCGGAGAGGACACGCCGCTCACGATGACGATGATGGGCGGTCCGATCGACGCCCGCCGCAGCCCGACGTCGGTGAACTCGCTGGCGACGCAGCATTCAACCGCGTGGTTCGAGAACAACGTGATCCACACGGTGCCCGCGAACTATCCGGGCGAAGGCCGCCACGTGTATCCGGGCTTCCTGCAGCACACGGGCTTCGTCGCGATGAATCCGGAACGTCACGCGCAATCGCACTGGGACTTCTATCAGAGCCTGCTGCGCGGCGACGAGGATGACGCCGAGGCGCACCGCCGCTTCTACGACGAGTACAACGCGGTGCTCGACATGGCGGCCGAGTACTACCTCGAGACGATCCGCGTGGTGTTCCAGGAATTCCGGCTCGCAGAAGGCACGTGGGACGTCGAAGGCGAGCGCGTGCGCCCGCAGGACATCAAGCACACCGCGCTGATGACGATCGAGGGGGAACTCGACGACATCTCGGGCAGCGGCCAGACGCACGTCGCGCACGAGCTGTGCACGGGCATCCCGCAGGACGATCGCCGCAGCCTGACCGCCGAGAAATGCGGTCACTACGGGATCTTCTCGGGCCGCCGCTGGCGCACGATCATCTACCCGCAGCTGCGCGATTTCATCCGCGAGCATGCGCCGGAACCGAAGAACGGCGCGACCAAGGCGCCCGCCGAAGCACCGGCCACGACGACGCTCGCCGCCGTGCCGGCCGCCAAGCCGCAACCCGAAGCGACGGCGCGAGCGACTGCCGCGAAGCGCGCGCGCGCGAAGGCTCCGGCCGTGACGGTTGCGCCCGCCAAGACGGCAACCGCGAAGGCCGCACCGGCCGCGAAACGCGCCGGCGGCACACGCGCCAAAAGCGTTCGAGCACGCAAGGCCGCCTGACGCGCCGCGTTCCGACGCGAAAACGCCGCCGTTGCTTGCGCACGGCGGCGTTTTTTTATCAGGCGGCCAACGGTCGGCCGCTCATCGGCGCGTGAGTTCAGCGTCGCAGCAGGTACGCGAGCAGCACCTCGGTGTTCATCCTGACCATCTCCGCACGCTCGTCGGCTTCGCTGAAGTCGCGGCCAAGTGTCGCGGCGAGCGTGAAACGGTTCGACACGATGTAGTAGCCGAGCCCCGACAGCGTCACATAGAAGCGCAGCGGATCGACGTCGCTGCGGAACAGCCCGGCCTTCTGGCCGCGCATCAGCACGTTGCCGAGCTTCGCGACGATCGGCGACATCATCTCCCGGATGCGCGTCGACTTGTGCAGATAGCGCGCTTCGTGCAGGTTCTCGTTGTTGATGAGCCGCAGCAGCTCCGGATGATCGCGGTAGTAATCCCACACGAAATGCGCGAGCCGCGTGACGGCCTCGACGGGCGCGACGCCGTCGAGATCGAGCACGCGCTCGGCCTCGGTCAGCGCGGAGAACGCGTGTTCGAGCACGGCCGTAAACAGTTGCTCCTTGCTGCCGAAATAGTAATAGAGCATGCGCTCGTTGGTTTCGGCCCGGCGCGCGATCTGGTCGACGCGCGCGCCGAACAGCCCTCCACTCGCGAACTCTTCGGCTGCCGCCATCAGGATGCGGCGGCGGGTACCTTCAGGATCTCTTTTGATTTTTGGCTGATTCATGGTGGCGTTTTGCTATGTGAGCCGCGTGATCCGGACCGGCACCCCCACCGCCTCGGCGCCGGCTGCCCTGGAACGAGCGCGCCGCGTGCGGCCGCCCCCCTGCTGAGCCCCTGCAAAAAAGCGGTTCGATTATGCGCACAGACAGCGTCCAGCGCAATGCGGGAAATCGGCGATAATCGAGCTTTGGCAAACCTTTCCGGCCGCGCCAGACGCGGCCGAGAGCCATTCGGCGCTGCTGCGCCCGTTGTCACCGTGACCGATTCCAAGACCCTCGCGGATCGCATCGAAGATCTGCTTCCCCAGACGCAATGCACGAAGTGCGGCTATGACGGCTGCCGTCCGTACGCCGACGCGATCGCCGCCGGCGATGCGAACTACAACCAGTGCCCGCCCGGCGGCGCCGAAGGCATCGCGCGCCTCGCGAACCTGCTCGGCAAGCCGGTGATCCCGCTGAACCCCGTCAACGGCGCCGAGCATCCGCGCGCTGTCGCGTTCATCGACGAAAGCCTGTGCATCGGCTGCACGCTGTGCATGCAGGCATGCCCGGTCGATGCGATCATCGGCGCACCGAAACAGATGCACACGATCGTCGAATCGCTGTGCACGGGCTGCGACCTGTGCGTGCCGCCCTGCCCGGTGGACTGCATCGCGATGGTCCCCGTGACCGACGAACGCACCGGCTGGGACGCGTGGTCGCAGGAACAGGCGGACGCCGCGCGCGAACGCCACGACCGCCGGCTTGCCCGCCAGCGTCGCGAACGCGAGGCCGCCGAAGCGCGCGCCGCCGCCCGCCGCGCGGCCAGTGCCGGTGCGGCCAAGGCGGCGCCGGCCGGGGCAGCGCCTGGCGCACCGGGCGCTGCCCCGGCAGACGACGCCGACGCGAAGAAACGCGCGATCATCGCCGCCGCGCTCGAACGCGCGCGCAAGAAGAAGGAAGAACTGTCCGAACAAGGCGCCGCGCCGAAGAACACCGAAGGCGTGAGCGCGGCCGTGCAGGCGCAGATCGACGCGGCCGAAGCCCGCCGCAAGCGGCTCGCCGAACAGCAGGCGCAGCGCGACGCCGAGGCTGCGGCTGCCCGCGACGTCCACGACGATCCGAACAACGACGACCGAAGCGACCCGACCGCGCCGCCCGACAAGAACCGTCCATGAACGCCACCAAACGACGCGCGATCTACGAAACGCTGCAGAGCCTCAATCCGCATCCGACCACCGAACTCGAATACACGACGCCGTTCGAGTTGCTGATCGCGGTGATGCTGTCTGCGCAGGCGACCGACGTGTCGGTCAACAAGGCGATGCGCAAGATGTTCCCGGTCGCGAACACCCCGCGACAAATCGTCGCGCTCGGTGAAGAAGGCGTCGCCGACTACATCAAGACGATCGGCCTGTACCGCACCAAGGCGAAGAACGTGATCGCGGCGTGCAACATCCTGCTCGAGCGCTACGACGGTGAGGTGCCGGCCGATCGCGAAGCGCTCGAGAGCCTGCCGGGCGTTGGTCGCAAGACCGCGAACGTCGTGCTGAACACCGCGTTCGGCCAGCCGACGATCGCGGTCGACACGCATATCTTCCGCGTCGCGAACCGCACGGGGCTCGCGCCGGGCAAGGACGTACGGGCCGTCGAGGCCGCGCTCGAGAAGTTCACGCCGAAGGAATTCCTGCAGGACGCGCATCACTGGCTGATCCTGCACGGTCGCTACGTGTGCAAGGCCCGCAAGCCCGAATGCTGGCACTGCGCGATCGAGCCGTTGTGCGAATTCCGGCCGAAGACACCACCGCCGAACGAGTGAGCGCCGGCGGCGGCCGACGCGCCTCACACGGCCGGCCTGGCCGTGCGCGGCCTGCGGCACGACCCGCAAGCGCCGGTGCGGCGCCCACGACTTTCCCCGTTTCCCTGCTTATGCGTTGGACGTCGCCGTCGCGTCGTCGGCCGCCGCGCCGCCCGCGCGCACGAGCGCCAGCACGGCCGCGAGGATCGCGACGCCGCCCGCCCACTGCAACGGCGACAGCGCCTCGCCGAACAGCAGCGCCGCGAGCGCGACCGTCACGACCGGCTCGAGCGTCGACAGCATCGACGTGCGCGCAGCCCCCAGCCGCTCGAGCCCGGCGAAGAACGCGAGCATCGCGGCGACCGTCGACACCAGCGCGATCGCGAGCATCGACGTCCAGCCGGCGGCCGTCGCCGGCCAGCGCGGCGGCGCGCCGAACGCCGCGGTCCGCACGATCGCGATCGCGACGAGCGTCGCGGTCGCCGACAGGCAGATGATCGCGGTGGTCGCGAGCGGATCGACGCCGCGCGTCGCCTTCGTGCCGCCGACGATGTACAGCGAATAGATCACCGCGGCAGCCAGCGCGAGTGCGATGCCGAGCGGCTCGCCGTGGCCGCCGCCGACCATCAGCGCGGAGCCCGCGACACAGAGCACGAGCGCGACCGCCTTCGCGCGCGTGAGGCGCTCGCCGAGCCACCACGCGGCCAACAGCGTGACGAAGGCCGGATACAGATACAGCAGCAGCGCGACGAGGCTCGCCTGCGCATGCTGGAGCGCGCTGAAATAGCAAAACGACTGCCCGACGTAGCCGAGCGCGCCCATCGCCACGAGCGGCGCAAGCGCGCGGCCGCGCGGCCACGCGACGCGGCGGTGTCGGGCGATCGCGGCAAGGACCGCGCCGCCGATCGCGAAGCGCACGATCAGCAGCCCCAGCACGTCGACGCCGGCCGCATACGCGTAGCGGCCGAAGATCGCCATCGCGCCGAATGCAGCGGCGGACAGCGCGACGTAGAGTGCGCCCTGCAGCGCGGCGGACGATGAGCGGGCGGTGGCGGACATGATGTAAGCGGGCGAGCGCGACGACGGGAATCGTCGGAGTGTAGCGGCCCGCTGGCCGGCAGCCTAGCCCTCGCTTACCTGTTGCGCCCGCGACTCGACCCGCGCCGGCCCACTTCAACCAACATCGCCGCGCCATGCCACGGCGCCCCCGCCCGCCGCCAGCGCCATGCGCCGACCCGGCGTACAATGCGCGACGCGGCATGACGCCGCCCGAAACACGACGCGTCCCCACCATGTTCAATCCGAGTCGCGACGAAGTCCGTCGCTTTTTCACCGAGACCTGGCGCAAGCAGCGCGCCGGCGAGATCCTGACGCCGCTGGAAGCGATGGCAGCCGACTGGATCGTCGAGCATCCCGAATACCACGACGACCTCGCGGACGCCGACAGCGCCGCCGCGCGCAACTACACGCCCGAGGAAGGCCGCACGAACCCGTTCCTGCACCTGTCGATGCACCTCGCGATCAGCGAGCAGTTGTCGATCGATCAGCCGCCCGGCATCCGCGCCGCGCACGACAAGCTGGCTGCGAAGCTCGATTCGACCCACGAGGCGCAGCACATGATCATGGAATGCCTCGGCGAGACGATCTGGGAAGCGCAGCGCACCGGCACGCCGCCGGATACCGACGCGTACCTGCAGCGCATCCTGCGCCGCGCGTCGCGCGACTGAGCGCCGCGGACAAAAAAAT